>NZ_JAXHDD010000093.1:0-8952 GCF_037072025.1 Pseudogracilibacillus sp. SO30301A
TGAATAAGCGTTTCAAACCTGTTATTTTTTTGTTTTTAAAAGAGCGCAATTATAATTACCTTAAATAATAAAAGTTAATAATTTATACATATTTGATAGCACATTTTTTGTTAAATGTGTTATACTAATTATGAAAATAGATCGAATCAGCGTAACATATATTGGGAGGACTTGAAATGAGTAAAACTCGAATAGCCATTAATGGATTTGGAAGAATTGGACGAATGGTGTTTCGTCAAGCGATCTTAGATGAAAATATTGAGGTAGTTGCAATAAATGCAAGTTATCCAGAGGAAACATTAGCCCATTTAATAAAATACGATAGTGTTCACGGAATCTTTGATTGTGATATTGACATTTTAGAAGATGGGTTTGAAATAAATGGACAGAAAGTATTACATGTAAACTCACGTGAACCTGAAAAATTACCGTGGTTAGAAAATGATATTGATATTGTGATTGAAGCAACCGGAAAATTTAACACAAAAGAAGGAGCAAGTCGCCACTTACAAGCTGGTGCACAAAAAGTAATAATAACAGCTCCTGGTAAAAATGTTGATAATACAATTGTACTTGGAGTAAATGAAGAAACATATAATCCAGAATTGGATCATGTTGTTTCCAATGCATCGTGTACAACAAATTGTTTAGCTCCAGTAGTAAAAGTATTAGATAATCATTTCAACATTATAAATGGTCTAATGACGACTGTTCATGCTTATACAACTGACCAGGTTACATTAGATAATCCACATAAAGATTTACGCCGCGCACGTGCATGTGGGCAATCGATTATTCCAACTTCAACCGGAGCGGCCAAAGCACTTGGTGAAGTTTTACCACATCTAAATGGAAAATTACACGGGATGGCATTAAGAGTTCCAACACCAAATGTGTCACTTGTGGATTTAGTAGTCGATGTTGAAAAAGAAGTAACCGTTGATGAAGTAAACAGTGTATTTAAGAAAACAGCGAATGAAGAAATGAAAGGCATTATCAAGTATAGTGAAGAGCCACTTGTTTCGATTGATTATGCAACAACCGATTATTCCGCAATTATTGATGGACTTTCTACAATTGTTATGGAAGATAAAAAAATTAAAATTCTTGCTTGGTACGATAATGAGTGGGGCTATTCTGCACGAGTAGTTGATTTGGCAAAGTTTGTAGGTAAAGCTTTACAACAACCGAGTCAAAAAAAAGAAACAGTAAAAATATCTTAAATTAATATTCATTAGAAAACTTGGCATTCGTTAAAGAAAACATGCCCTCATCACTAGGGGATACCGACGTTGGCGCAAAGCCTGTTCTTAGTCAGCCTTCCTTAGAGCCATATTGGCGAAAGATAGAGGTGATGTTACACTTATGCTCTTGAGTGCAAGCCTTTAATAGCGAGTGCCTTAGTTGCACTTATGCAGTAGGAAGTTTTTATACGTTCCTATCTGCCAAAAAAGTTGTCTGTTATTATGGACAACTTTTTTTATTTAAAATAGCTCTTTCCTCAAGAAGGGCTTGAAAGTGGGTTAGAATGCAGCGTATTAATAATTGCTACTTGATGATGACGACTTGATTCCAACATTGATTGGATTTTCAACATGTCGAGTCGCTTATCAAGACGTTGAGCGAATTGTCAACATGTCGAGTGGATTTTCCGCATGTCGAGTCTAAAGTCACAGGGCGAGTAGTGTTTAAATCTATTGTTATATAAGTGCGTGTTCAAAAAGGAGGATAAAAAGGACTAAGAAGTTCGAGGTGGCGCAGTTTCGAGCACCGGAATGTATGCATTTAGATACATGAGTAGTGGAGAAACAAGCATTCGTGCGAAATTCGCAGTGTCATTTTACCGGACTTTTTGAACATCCTCTATAAAAATTATTAACATTTAGAAATTCTATGGTTTAGTCTAAATTTAATGTTAAATATGTCAAGTATGATAATCATTATGGAAAAAGTTAAAAACATGATAAACTATAAGAATAGATACTGAACGTTTTTAGATGTTGGATCGAATATGAATGGGGTTGAAACGAATGAAGTGTCCAAAGTGTAATCATAAACATTCCCGTGTTCTGGATTCAAGACCTTTTGAAGACGGTGATGCGATCAGAAGGCGTAGAGAATGCGAGCGATGTGGATTTCGCTTTCGCACATTTGAACGCAAAGAAGAAACACCTTTAATTATAGTTAAAAAAGATGGGACAAGACAAGAGTTTAATCGTGATAAATTGATCAGGGGATTAATGCGCGCTTGCGAAAAAAGACCTGTTACGATTGAAGAAATTGAAAAAGTTGCTCTAGAAGTAGAGCGAGAAATAAGAAATTCTGATCTCCCTGAAATTAGTAGCCAACATATTGGTGAGATGGTACTTGAACGATTGTCTGACATTGATGAAGTAGCATACGTACGTTTTGCTTCTGTTTATCGTCAATTTGAAAATATTAATGTTTTTCTAGATGAACTAAAAGAAATTTTACAATCGAAAAAATCCAAGTAATGAAAAGGGGAAGTGAAAAAAGTGCAGCATCTAGGAAAAATCTTACCAGTAGATGGATATCTTGTTCAACTTGATTCCAGTTTGCCGAATGATTATATCCAATCTTTAACGCACTTATACCAACCTTTACTCGGAATTGAAGCAATTAGTTTATATCAGCTTCTCTTACATGAAATTGATATTCAACCAGAAATTCAATTGCAAACACATCATACGTTGATGAATTATTTAAATATGCCGTTAGATCGAATTTATGAAGCGCGTCTCAAACTTGAAGGAATTGGATTATTAAAAACATATAAAAAAGAAACGAAAGAGAAAGTGTATTATACATATGTTATTCAATCACCTTTTAGTCCGATAGCATTCTTTGAAGATGTGATGTTATCGGAGCTATTGTATCGCCATATTGGAGATAAGAAATTCCTTTCATTAAAAAAGCATTATACAAAGGCAAATCAGCAACGAATTGGAGAAAATGTTACAGCTGTTTTTCATGAGGTATTTCAAACATTTGAACCGGAATACATTCCGCCAATAAAAAGTGAAGAGCCAACAGGAATTCCTCTTCAACAAATGGATTTTTCTTTACTTGAACAAAGCTTGAAACGGAAAATGTTACCTGTTGATAAGATTTTAACAGAAACAAACAAGCGTATTATTTCACAACTTGTTCAATTGTATGATTTAGAATCGTATGAAATTGAAAAATCTGTTGAATGGGCTCTTACAGAGGAGAACCGACTTGATGTTGAACAGTTTAAAGCCGTCTGCCACGATGTTTTTCAAACAAAACATAATGTAAGCAATTTGAAACTTACAGTTAAAAAACCAGAAAAAAGCGTTTCAGTGCAAGAAAAGTCATTAACTAAAACTGAAAAACTGCAACAAAGATTTGAAACTATTACACCAAAAGAATTATTAGAAGATTTATCAAGCGGTAATAACGCTTCTAAACAAGACTTGAAATTTATAAGTGATTTAATGGTAAATCAAGGCATTCCTTCATCGGTGATGAATGTACTTATCCACTATGTCATGTTACGTTCTGATATGAAACTCCCCAAAGAGTACATGGAAAAAATTGCGAGTAACTGGTCTCGGAAAAAATTTAAAACTGCAAAGGAAGTAATGGACTTTATACAACAACAATCAGAACAAAAGGCACAACCGAAAAGAAACTATCAATCTAGAAAACAATCTAAAGAAATTATTCCAGATTGGTTTAAAGATAGACATAAAGAACCGAGAGAAACAAAACAAGAAGTTAACTTAACGGAAGAACAAGCACGAGAACAAGAAGAGATGGTTGCTATCTTGCAAAAATACGCTTCAGAAAACAATTAACGTTTCAAAGGAATGAGAAAAATGAAGCCGATACAGACCTCTTTAAAAAGATGGATTAATAATAATGAAAGTTTTAAACAAAGACATGAAGCGATGAAAACAGAGATTTTGCAGCATCCAAAAATCGCATACTTTTTAAACAAACATCCAGAGATTACCGAAAAAGACATTGATAAACGATTAAACAAATTATATGAGTATGCAACACAATCTGTACAATGTGACAAGTGTTCATCTTTTGAGTTTTGTAAAAATATTGTAAAGGGATACTCACCTATCTTACAATATGTAAATGGTGAAATTCATATTTCCTATGAAAAGTGCCAAAACCATATTCAGTATGAAAAAATGACGGAAAAAGAAAATTTAATTCAAAGTATTTATATGCCAAAAGAAATTTTAAATGCTAGCATGGAAAATATATATCCTGATCATAATCGGATGCAGGCAACAAAAGAAGCTGTATCTTTTTTAAATCTAGCTAAACAGGGGTTACCAGAAAAAGGATTGTTTTTTACTGGCCCGTTTGGTGTTGGTAAAACTTATTTGCTTGGTGCAATTGCAAATGAATTACGGAAATTTAATTTTTCCTCCATGTTAATTTACATGCCAGAGTTTGTTAGGGAAATTCGAGAAGCGATAAAAGATAATAAAGTACAAGACAAAATAAATATGTTTAAACAAGCTGATGTCCTAATGTTGGATGATATCGGAGCAGAAACATTATCGGCTTGGTTTCGCGATGAAGTACTTGGTTCAATTTTACAATATCGGATGATGGAAAAATTGCCAGTATTCTTTACATCGAATTATACGATGGCACAATTAGAACAAATTTTGGCCACTTCTACCAAAAATGGTGTAGAACAGGTAAAGGCCGGTAGAATAATGGAACGGATAAAGCAAGTAAGTAAGGAAATAAAAGTAGGTGGAGAAAATAGAAGAAATTAATTAGTTGAGGACTTCCAAATATGACCCCCGCAGACACAAACGAAAATAATGCCTGCGGGTGGCACGCTTTGACGGACAAAATTATAGATTAACGTGATGTCCGAGTCACTTTTTAATGGACACTAGAGACACTAAAATCTAGCGAAAATGCCTTTGGCGTTCTTTTGTCGTTAAATTTCTTCATGATTCTTAATTACCTTGAACTTGAATATATTTTTCAAAACCACTTTTATGAACTAAATCTTTGATTTTTTCCTATTCATTTTTTCTGCACCTCGTCCATATAATGTACTACGGAACACAGGATGAGGATGTGGTAGAGATTGAAAGTCATTTATTTTCGCCATGAAAAAGAAGTAATTTATTTTTGCGAAATGCTTTACCGGATACAGGGAGAAATATGTGTACAGTGGAAAAGAGATGAACATTGGGGGAACGAGCTGCGTATTCAGGATCAGAAAGTAACACTTGATATAGTGATCTCATGCTTAGTTAAAGTGTTAATGTTTTATCGGTTAAATAAAATGATCAAACAAATCACGAGAGAAAAATACTTCTATACAGATAAGGAAGAAATCGAGAGGATATGTTTGTTAACGAATTGGATAGTTACCGAAAAGCATTATCAAGAGCAATTATTTAAAGAGCATTTTTCTTTAGAAAAGTATTTATTTAATACGCTAAGGAAAAATATTGAAGACGCATTTCCAATTCACTTTGATTCGTTACTAACATTTTGCACGCAACCGCTGCAAATGAAGTTAAAAGAAGCAGTCGGATATGGTATTGACGAAATGAAGCGTGAAGAGGAGCACCAGAGCTTTGTACAATCGATCCGTGATTTTATTAAACGAAGAGAATCGAAATCAGATGAATTACATATTGTTCAAGGAGAAAATTTTACATTTTATAAAGCAACTGGTGAACAGTATAATTATCTTGAATTAAAAACATTAATGTATAATGAGCCTCTTTATATTTTAGGATTAGATGCAAATGAAATGAATTTATCACCGATTATTACATTACTTCCAAAGAAAATTTATATTTACGGGGATCATCCGGCCGAAGCCAAAACTTCAACTATATTAAATATTTTTCAAGAGAGAGTTACATTTTTGCCTAAAGAACGCTTTCCTTTTCACTATCATGTTAATTAATTGCCATCATACATAAATCCTGATATAATTCTTTCTAAGAAAATAAATCTCAAAAAGTGATGAGAAGGACATGATTATTTTTACCCTGCAATAGATAGAGAAAGAAGTCGTCGGCTGGAAGCTTCTGCTATTTGCATTAAATAATTACCACCTTTGAACTCTGTAATTGAAATTAAGTAAATTATAGCGCTACTTCCACGTTACGGAAATAATGAAGTCGAATCATTTTTTATTGTAAGCAGTTAGTGCTTTTGTAAAATTGAAAATGAGGGTGGAACCACGTGTTAACACTCGTCCCTATATATTTAGGGATGAGTGTTTTTTGTTTTGGCAGAAAGTTAAAAACCACCTTGTTGTTCACCGACATAAACGGCACGTCCCGGGGATACGCTTTCGCTCGTCCCACCGAAAAGAGTTTGTGACTTGCACGTCTGTGGGTTGTAAGTACAACGAAGACTTTCACTATAAAATCTTGGTGAAAAAGCTAAGTTTCTAAGATAAAAAAAGGAGTGTTTTTAATGATTACAATAGCTTTCCCAGATGGGAACAAAAAAAATTTTGAAAAAGGAATTACTGGTGAAGAAATTGCTCAATTCATTTCACCTGGCTTAAGAAAGCAGGCGCTCGCAATTAAACTGGATGATCAGTTTATCGATTTAAGACGTCCTCTTCAAAAGGGGGGGAAAATAGAAATTATCACATATAAAGATGAAGACGGAATCGATATTATGCGACATTCAACTGCCCATTTAATGGCACAGGCGATTAAACGATTATATAAAGATGTTAAGTTTGGTGTCGGCCCAGTTATTGATGAAGGCTTTTATTACGATATTGATATGGAAGAATCGCTTACACCAGAGGATCTCCCGAAAATAGAAAAAGAAATGCAGCGGATTATTGATGAGAATTTGGAAATTGTGCGAACAGAACTTTCACGGGAAGAAGCAAAAGAAATGTTTCGCGAAATCGGTGATGATTTAAAACTAGAGTTAGTTGATGATATTCCAGAAGGTGAAACCATTTCTATTTACAAACAAGGTGAATTTTTTGACCTTTGTCGTGGAGTTCATGTACCGCAAACAAGTAAAATTAAAGCATTTAAATTATTAAGTATTTCCGGCGCTTATTGGCGTGGAGACAGCAAAAATAAGCAATTGCAACGGATTTACGGTACCGCATTCGAAAAAGAATCTGAACTAAAAGAACATTTACGCATATTGGAAGAGAGAAAAGAACGCGACCATCGCCGCCTTGGAAAAGAGTTGGAATTGTTTACTGTTTCACAAAAAGTAGGACAGGGATTGCCGATTTGGCTACCAAATGGGGCGACAATTCGTCGTATTGTTGAGCGTTATATTGTTGATTTAGAAGAAAAGCTTGGTTATAACCATGTGTATACACCGGTTCTTGGAAGTGCAGAATTATATAAAACAAGTGGACACTATGACCATTATCAAGATGATATGTTCCCTTCGATGCAGATGGAGAACGAAGAATTATTCCTTCGTCCGATGAACTGTCCACATCATATGATGGTTTATAAAAATCAATTATACAGTTATCGTAATTTACCTGTACGAATTGCCGAACTTGGGATGATGCACCGTTACGAAATGTCTGGTGCACTAGCAGGATTACAGCGCGTGCGTGGAATGACATTAAATGATGCACATATTTTCTGCCGTCCGGATCAATTAAAAGATGAGTTCGTTAGAGTCGTTGAATTAATTAAACAAGTGTATAAAGATTTTGCGATTGAAGATTATTATTTCAGATTATCTTACCGAGATCCAGAAGATACGGAGAAATATATTGATAATGATGAGATGTGGGAAACAGCTCAATCTGTATTAAAAGAAACAATGGATGAGTTAAATCTGCCTTATGTAGAGGCAATTGGTGAAGCAGCTTTCTATGGACCGAAACTTGATGTTCAAGTAAAAACAGCTCTCGGACACGATGAAACATTATCCACAGTCCAACTTGATTATCAAGTTGCGGAACGTTTTGATCTTTCCTATATCGGGGAAGATGGAAAACATCATCGTCCCGTTGTCATTCACCGTGGGGTTGTATCTACGATGGAGCGATTTGTCGCTTATTTAATTGAAGAATATAAAGGTGCTTTCCCTACTTGGTTGGCTCCAGTTCAAGTGCAAGTGATTCCAGTGTCACCAACAGTTCACTTAGACTATGCGAATGATGTCGCTAGTAAATTGCAGCGAGCAGGAATTCGAGTAGAAGTTGATGTCAGAGATGAAAAGATCGGTTATAAAATTCGTGAAGCACAAACAAAGAAAATTCCTTTTGCATTAGTAATTGGCGATAAAGAAAAGGAAGCAGGTAGCGTAAATATCCGTAGATACGGAGAAAAGAAAACGGAATCCCTTCCTTTTGAAGAGTTTTTACAAGTTATCAACAAAGAAATAGAAGAAAAAGTTGGTCATAAATAAAATATTTTCTAAAAAGTTGGGCATCTGTTAGTTCAACCGAAGCAAATTTATCGCTATTGCTCTAAATCTATAAACTGCGTCGTAAAAGTCTATATGGTCAACTCCGTATCTCAGGAAAAGGCGTATATTGCGAAACGACTTCTCATGTTCTGAATCGACTCGACATGTTGGAAACTGACTCGACATGTTTGGAATCGACTCGACGTCTTGGAAAATGACTCGACATGTTCGCAATCGACTCGACATCTTGGAAAATGACTCGACATGTTCTGAATCGACTCGACGTCTTGGAAAATGACTCGACATGTTCGCAATCGACTCGACGTCTTGGGAAATGACTCGACATGTTTGGAATCGACTCGACGTCTTGGAAAAAGACTCGACATGTTTGGAATCGACTCGACATCTTGGAAAATGACTCCACATGTTCGCAATCGACTCGACGTCTTGGAGAACGAGTCATTCTTTCCTAGTGGTGATTAAGTAGTTATGTCACAGTAACCTTCAACTATGAAGTCAAAAATAATAAAACTATTGAGTATT
>NZ_JAXHDD010000094.1:0-8321 GCF_037072025.1 Pseudogracilibacillus sp. SO30301A
ATTATGTTACCCATTAATTGTTACTGAACCAACTTTTTTTAGTATAAGTAGCCGATAAACTTAATAATGAGTACTATATTAAAATAGCACTCATTATTTGTTCTATTTGTTCCTGTAAGTATTAAAGGCTGTTAACCATTTTAAGTGTTTCTTTTTGAAACTCGACATTTCTTTCAATCGCATTGCCGATTGTTAATACCTGATCCTCACGAAAGGCGTTCCCAATAATTTGAAGACCTACTGGCATTCCGGCGACTCTTCCACAAGGGAGAGATAACGCCGGTAAGCCAGTTAAGTTTCCAGGCCCGGTAAAACGGATAACTTCATCATTTAAATCGACTTTTTCCCCATCGACGAAAGAAAAATTGTCTCCAATAAAAGGAGGGATAAAGGGAATCGTTGGTGTAATTAATACATCAATTTCCTCAAATGCTTTTTGAAAGTCATCTTTGATTAATTTTCTATATTGTTGAGCTTGTAAGTAATCTACAGCCGAATGGAGTTCACCTAATTTTAATAAGATCCGCAGGTCTTTCCCAAAATCTTCTGGTCTACTTTGAATATTCTCATGATGCACTGCACTAGGTTCCGTTATAAGGGTAGTTAAAATAGCGAATTCTGCATACTCAAGTGCTGGTAGTTTTATTAACTTCACTTTTGCTCCTTGCTCAACTAGCGTGTCCACTTGTTTTTTAACTAAGTCAGCTACTTGAGAATCTACTTTATTGAAGAAGTAGTTCTCATTAATGCCAATTACCATGTCGTTGACGGCTTTATCTAACTCATCTAGATTATAGTCAGCTTGGTATTTGATAGAAGAATAGTCTAATGGGTCATATCCAGAGATTATCTGTAACATAGCCGCAGCATCCTGAACGGTTTTAGTCATTGGCCCAATATGGTCTAGTGACCAAGCAAGCGGAAAAACACCATGTTTACTGACTCTACCATGAGTCGGCTTTATGCCGACGATTCCACAAGCAGATGCAGGAATTCGAATGGATCCTCCAGAATCCGTTCCTAATGCAGCAATAGACATACCTGCTGCTACAGCTGCACCTGATCCACCGCTAGAACTCCCTGGAATTCTTTTTTTATTCCATGGATTTTTGGTAGCCCCAAAATGTGGATTATTATTAGTCGGTCCATGAGCATATTCGTGCATATTTAATTTACCGGTAAAAACGGCTCCAGCTTTCTTTAGTTTGTTGATAACGGTTGCATTATAAGCAGGTTTAAAATCCTTATGAATCTTAGACCCCATTGTGGTTAGTTCATTTTTAACATAAATATTGTCTTTTATGCCTACTGGAATCCCATGATACACACCACGATAATTGCCATATGCAATTTCTTTATCGGCGTTCTTAGCCATATTTATAGCTTTTTCTTCGTCTATATTTATATAAGCATTTATTTGATCATTTAACCGATAAGACTGTTCCAAAATTGCTTTCGTTAATTCTAAGGATGAAAGCTTCTTTTGACGAATTAGAGGTGCCAGTTGTCCAACAAATTTGGTGATAAAATCGTATGTCATTTTCTATCCCCTTCCGGAATATTTCTGAGAGCAATTTCTTTTGTTCCGTCTGGAAGTTTATTTAATTTCTTTTTCATTGTATGATAGTTTTTCCAACGAATGTTTATCTCTTCCAAGATTTCTTCAGATACTCCTATATCCTTTAGACGTAAATATTCTTTAATAATAGCTTTCAAAATAAAACACTTCCTTCATTTTGATTTACTAATCAAATACCTGGTAAGATACCTTGAAATAAACTTAACACATAAACCATTAGTAGTACTGTAACACCAGCAATTGTCCCTCCGACTGTCCATGTTTTTAGAGTATCTTGCACGGACAAGTTTGCAAATCTGCTGACAACCCAAAAACCTGAGTCATTTGGTAAGGAAAGCCCGATACCCCCAGCACAAATGGCTAGCCCAAGTAGTAAAGGGGAAGCTCCTAAATCAGTTGCCATCGGTCCTAATACTGTAGATGCAGTAATTAACGCAAGGGTTGTGTTTCCTAAGGTTGCCCGCAAAATTTGAGAGAATAGAAACGCTAATAATAAAATCGGCATACTCCACCCAGTCATCACTTCAACAAGATATTCACCCATTCCACTATTATTTAATATTGCTCCAAATCCTCCACCTGCTCCACTAATTAAAATAATTAAGCCTCCAGAAGCAATAGCTTCTTTATATAATTCGCTCGGCTTTTCGGTTAAATATGGACGTAGCATATATGCTGTGACTAGTAAACTAATGAATAGTGCGGTGTTCTTTTCTCCGATAAATAAAATAATATTCACAAAAGTGTTATCAAAATTGGATAATTCGAGAATAGCACCACATACAATTAGGACAATTGGTAAAAGCAATAATCCAAACGATAATCCAGTGCTAATTTCTTTTCGGCCCTCTTGATAGCTCGTTTCTTTTGTATGTTTTTCTATTTTTATATTGTCATTGGAATAGATCGGTTTATCTCTTCCTATCCATTTTCCATAGAATACACCTGCTACTAAAACTGCTGGGATAGAAACGAGCAGACCGTATAAAATAAAGAATCCTAAATCAGCATTTGTATTATCCGCAACAATTAAAGGACCAGGTGTTGGTGGAACAACACCATGAGTAACAATTAATCCTACAGAAAGTGCCGTAGTGAGCGTTACCATTGAAATTTTTGCTTGTTTAGATAAATTTCTAATTAAGTTGATCAAAATAATAAATGCTGCATCAAAAAATACTGGAATTGAAACGAGCGCTCCCGTATATGCGACAGCAGTGTGGGCTCTTTTAGCTCCGAATAATTTTAATAATGAGTGCCCAATTCTCTCAATAGCTCCGGAAGCTCCTAATAATTGACCGATCATAATACCCAGCCCTATTAGTAAACCGACTCCAGCTAACGAATCCCCAAATCCCCCAGTAATGATAATTGGAATTTCAGTCAGTGGAATACCCGAGAAAATACCTACTAATATTGAAACACTAATTAATGCTAAAAAAGGTTCCCATTTAAATTTTATAATTAATAAAAACAGCAAAGCAATTGCAAGTAAGAAAATTAAAATAAGCATATTTCCTGTGACCATTATAAAACCTCCAATTGTATTTTGAACTTTTAAAAAAATTAACTTTCTAAAAGTTGAATAACCTGCTTTAATGCTTCATCCGATCCTACATTTCCTGGAAAAATAATGTACGGGATATTTGGAAATCTACTATCGTTTCCAGTTTTCCAAACAGGGACCCCAGGGATAATTTGACCCATCACCTCCGCTCTTTTAACTGCTAAGCCAATTGTACCTACATCGCTTGATGTAATCCCTCCTTTTGCAACAACATAGTTAGGTTTATATTTACAATTTGATACAAAACTTGTAAGTGCTTGTGAAATTTTTAATGAAAATTGTATCTCTTTATCTTTTTGATTATGTTCAAAATTAATTTTTTTCCGAGAGGTATATATACAAACTGTATGGCCATTTAAAATTAAATCATTAGCTTGCGATTGAATAGTTTCTTTTTCTTGTTGCAGAAGTTGAGAGTCATGAGCCACTTCACAATTAAATTCGAAAAAATGAATATTATTTAATTCTTTCAACTTATTTAATTGCTCTGATGTTTTTTGAACATGGGAACCAACTATGATGAGCCCTCCATGAGAATTCGTTTCTTTTAGCAGTTCTTTTTTAGTTAAATATGGTTTGTTTGAAATATTACCAATAACTTTAGTAAATGAAGCAGCAGTCCGAAATAAAAAATGTTTATTATTTTTATTTATGACTTTCAATAGTGCGATGCAAAATGCTTTGATGTCTTCTTCTGTTACAGCATTTACAATAAGTTTATTAAAATAATTTAAAGCTTCTAATTTATTCATCATTTTGGTTATATCTAATTTTCGTAATTCTTCGATGGATATGGATGTTACTGAATCTGCTTTAAATTCTCCTTTTGTTTTTTCTTCAATCCAATTTTTTAAATTACTATTTTCGAAGCTGAATATTCTATCTTCTGCAAATTCAGTTTTCCCAACAGGAATATACGAATTATTTTCTGTCAAATAATGTTTATCATTTATGGTTATGCGTCCACCCTCTTGGAAAAATGGACTAATGATTTCGCCATCTATTTTTATTGTTGAATGATCCTCGAGCCCATTTTTCAGTACAGCTGTTTCGAGGGGGTAATGTCCTCTCAACGTTGAGTCGCCCCTGCTGATTAAGAGGTAAGGCTGTCCATTTTCATCAGAAACATTACCAATTCTTTCAGCAATTTTTCTATGTTCTTGCTCTGTCTTTTCTTTTGTAAAAGATCTTGAATTAGTAAGTATAAATACCATTTGATGTGAATCTTGAAATATAGCTTCTATGGTATCTTGGCTCCACTCTGTATATACTGGAACTCCATGAACTGTCTGCACACCTGTGGGATCGTCATCTAATACAATAATTTTATGTGTAAATGTTTTGTATGTTTCGTCCCATAATTGATTTATTTGATCATCATATTCGGGTAGATTATTTAACCGATCATGTATCAATTCTTACACTCCTTCATTCCACTATATAGTTTGCTAGTTTTTCATAATACTGAATTAAGCCGATATGATCATGTGAAGATTTATTTTCATTACTTAACTGAGTAAACATTTCTATGACGTTTGTTGTTAGCGGAAGTGACACATTTAGTTCATTTCCTGTGTCAAATACATTATTTAAATCTTTTAAATTAATATCGATTCGCCCTCCCGCAGTAAAATTTCTTTCAAGTATCATTGGCATTTTTGCCTCTAATAGAGTACTTCCGGCGAGACCACTTCGAATAGCTTGGTACATTTTCTCTATATCAACTCCAGCTTTAGCACATAATACTGTTGCTTCAGCAATAGCTGCAATCGTTACATTTACAATTATTTGGTTAGCCAATTTTGTTGTTGAGCCGCTTCCACTTTTTCCAACGTAAGTAATTTCTTTACCCATTACTTCTAGCAAAGTCATAACTTGATTTAAAGCGCCTTCATCTCCTCCGACCATGATGGATAAAGATCCATCTTTTGCCTTCGGTTCTCCTCCACTTATTGGTGCATCTAAGTAATAAATACCTTTTTTAGATAATTGTTTTGCAAATGAAATGGAATCCTTTGGTGCTATCGAACTCATATCTATTACGATAGCCCCTTTTTTAATTGTTCGTGTTATTCCGTCCTTTCCAAATAAAACTTCGTTAACTATGGATCCATTCGGAAGTGCGAGGAAAATGATGTCGCTTTCATAAGCGACATCCATTGGTGAAGAAGCTAATGTGGCCCCATTGCTAACCACCTCTTCTAATGTTTCTGATTTAATGTCATAAACTTTAACCTCATATGTTGCATGAAGTAAATTTAACACCATAGGTTTTCCCATAATGCCCAAACCTATAAATCCTATCTCCATAATAATGCTCCTTTTTTAGTTAGATTAATAATGTACAAATGATTCTATATTAAATTTTCAGTTTTGTATACATCTTTTATTAAAATGTATACAAAAATTAATTTTTTATATAAAAAACATAGAATATTGTATAATATTTGTAAATGAAGTTAAGTGGAGGAACAAATGTATGAACAGGAAAAATAGAACTGTCCAATCTAAAATTTATGAAATAATTAGAGAGAATATTATTAATGGAAAGTATGAAAGTGGAACAAAATTGATAGAGACAAAACTTGCAGAGGAATTCGGTGTAAGTAGGACGCCCGTTAGAGAAGCAGTCCAGCGATTAAAACAGGAAGGTTTAATTAAAAAAAATGTGGTGTACAAACCAACTGAATCAGATTTGCGTCATTTATTTCAAATGCGTATTCTGATTGAATGTTATGCAGCACAAATGGCAGCGAATTATATGGTAGATACAGATATAGAGAATCTCCAACACTGTATTGATATTGCCAGAAAAGGAGATTCAAAGGAGATTGTAAAAGCGAATAAAAAGTTTCATGATATCATCGTCCGGGAAAGTCGCAATCCTATAATGATCGACACTGTTCAAAAAATGGAATCAATCATTTATCTGTTCAGTCGGGCTGTAGTCTTTAATAAAAGGCCTTTTTTAATTGATGAGCATCAACAAATTAAACAGGCAATAGCAGAAAGAAATTCTGAAAAAGCGTCTGATTTGATGCGATTACACTTAGAGGCAGATTTAGAATTTTCATTAGATATTGTTTAGAATTAATTTTAATGAAAAATGATTTATGAAATTAGGAAATTGATTATCGATTCTATAATAAGTGGTTTTGTAGGCTAAGATGTACTTGGTTCCGTTGATAATTCCAAGTCTTATTCAGGGGGATAGGAATTCTTTGGGTAAAAAAATGAACTGAAATAAATAATGAATGGAAACTTGTTAAAATTTGATCATTTAACTCAATTCAGAATGCGTGATATCGTAAAGTATAAAAACTAGGAATATGATTTGGCGGTTTTTGTCAGCAATTTTTGTAACCTAACAGAATTAGTGCAGGATCATCAGTTATTAAAAGAAAGTCCTGGTTATGATTGGCGAGTATGGGATAAATATTGAGATGGGATTATTGGATAGGGGTAGAATTTAATAACTTAAGTTTCGCACCCCAAAACAGAGGGGTTTTCAGATGCTGTTTTGTACTGAACCCCTTACTATTACTGCGTTTTCCTTCTATTCCATTTTGAGCAATTAAGCAACTTTATCTCCTTCAAACAACTGATTTCGCAAAAAAGACGCTTCGAATTGTTCCGCCAGATATTTGTATTCTAGTGATTCTTTAAAAGTTTTAATATCAACGGGTCCAGATTCAGCAATTGCCGTAATGACAATATCCAAAAGTTCATCAAACATACTCCATAACTGTTCTGCAATATTCTTTTGTGCCATTTCACTTTCATTTCTGCAAAGAGTCCACCTAGCGTTTCATAGTCATTTATTCTGCGAAAATAAGATAAAAAGACATATAGAATATAGATCGTTGTGACATGAGCTATTTGTGCATCAAAATTTTGGGATTGGCATTTTCCCAGGCGAAGCAACTGTTTGGATTCCTTGAAAAAAACTTCGATAAACCACGAATGGAATAGATTTCAAGCATCTGGAGCAGTGACAGGGATTCATCTGTAGAAAGATAGACTTTCCAATCCTTTTGATAGGGGAAACGGCAAAAATACAGTTTGGCCGTTTCGTCAATACCAGGATAGTAGACTACTACCTCAAAATAACGTACGTTTCTTTTGCGGCAACGCTTTTCTTTCCTCTCTTTTTTAAGCACTTTTAAAAGCGCTTTTGCATTCATTTCTTCTCCGTTATATTCGTATAGCCTTTTATCTTTTCTCATTGCACAAATAACGTGCATGACCCCATCTCTGATTTCTCTTACAGCGGATATAAAGTCTTTGCTTGGAAACCAGCTGTTCACTAAAAACATATTTAGCCTTGAATCCGTGTTTTACAGCCCTTTTAAGCATGCGAAGGAATTGATGATTTTGTCTACATTACATTCCTTTATGCGTTTCGCTCCATTTGTTTTCGAATCTCTTTCCTTCTTATATTGCTTTTTCCGATATTTTCTTTTATGCATCTTTTCCGAATGAAGACTGAAATCAAGTGGAGTAAAGCTGGTGCCATCAAAAAGACCCATCGTCAGATTCTTAAAACCAAGCGTGCTTCTCCCTTTTCTGCCAGCAACATGATCATGAACATAAGAAATGTTTTCAATCTTTTTCCCTGTACGTGCATCTATTGTGTCGTCAAAAATAAAAGCAGAATTTTGCTTCACTTCCTTTTCAGGATTAACCAGTTCCTGAAATCGTTTTGATACATTTAAAAGAAGACTTCGCCAAGGGAGGCGTTCGTTATTTTTCACACGATAAAAAGTATCCTTCTGCATTTCTTTCAAACTTTCATAATTACTCTTGTATAATGCGTTGACACTAGTAATAAACATGAGTGGAAACAACACCATTAAAGCCAAAATATCGGTAATAGAATACCCCTGATCCTTTTTAAATCCAATAAATACGATGACAAAGAGAACGAAAATTGAACTTTCTCATCACATCTTGTATAATAGAATCAATCGAAAATCCATGAGATTGAAATACATTTTCGATTTCTTTAGCTTTTTTCCGCATGATAACACGTCCTTTTTGGTTGTTTTGGATGGGTACCTTAATTATACCAAAAGTCCAGTGTTCATGTGGGTTTTAACTGCCCTTTTCCTCTGTTGAAAAGGGCTTTATTTATTGGATTTTCAAGGTGCGAAACTTAAGTATATTATTTTGAAA
>NZ_JAXHDD010000095.1:0-7350 GCF_037072025.1 Pseudogracilibacillus sp. SO30301A
ATGAGATAAAAAATACAACGGCTAACGAAATAATGATTCCCATATATATCTGTCACTTTCTTTAAAAATTTAAAACCAATAGAATAAATCTTACCACTTATCTCATACATTCTTCAATAGTTCTAACCTATCCGGCTTATGCTATAGTAGAGGTAGTTATAAAATGGAATCCCCTCAAAGGAAAGAGAGTAAAGTGTCAGTTAATGCCGAGAAAGTAGAAATCAAGAGTTTTGAAGAAGCATATGAAGATGCTAAAAACAGAATTTCAGATCTAACAGTGCAAGAATTAGCACAATTCATAAATCTAGTTCCAACAATTACAAACCAGAATGGCACAGAAGAAAAGGAGGTTAAGGTAGAGGATATTATGCACAAGTTTTATCAGATGATGGAGTAACTAAAGACATTGTTGTAACGACTTTCAATGAAGTTTATCTGCCTTCCGCTACTTACTCAAAGAGTGGACAAAAATATGATAGTATGAGAAGTGTATTAGCAAAAGCTAGAATACATATCAAACCACTACTATAAACGGCATTACAAACGTTAAATTAACAGGAAGTGTAACAGGTGGCTGGGATAGACTAGATAATCAAGTTAGTTTATCTAATAGAGAGGTAATTTACGGTTCATCAGGAGCTAACGGTAGTATTCTAGAACCCAAATACCTTCCAGTAACTCTTTTAGCTATTCAGTTCCTACATTCCTACAAGTTGGAGTTATCAACCACTAGCTTGGCACCACGAAGTAGGTGTAAATACAAATATTAGGATTACTAGAGGGGGTTCTCTTGGAATTTGCCTTTTTCGGTAAAATATTAATTATACGTACCAACATTAACATAATAGTTTCCTAGTATAACAAAACGCTAGAAAACAACATACAGAATATTGATATTGATAATGATACATCTAAGTAGAATTTTAATATAAAACTTTTTAACACCGATTGATTTCTTTTTGGAATATTTTCATTGGTGTTTTTTGTTGCTTAGATAATTATAAGTGATTTTTAATTTCGGATAACTTGTATAGTAAAATCTAATGTTATTTAATTATGTGAACACTGAACTTTATATGTTTTTCCACACTATAATCCGAATACCCATAATAAGTTATATATATGTAATTAGTATGATAATTATTGGAATTAACGCCCATACATAAGCATAATGTATAATCTTGTTTTTTTCACTACTAAATCTATGGACAATAGATAAAATAAACACAAAGTATAGAATTAAAAAATAAATAATGATAAAAAGCAGTAGAATGTTCCATATTTCAAACATATTAAAAAGTATATTAAAACTAATGATAAAGCCAAGAAATGAAAGAAATGAAATGATAAAAGCGAAAAATGGTAGCTTATTCCATAATTTATGCTTTAACAAAGATGTATTCTTTCTGAATAGGAGATGAGTAAACACATAAAAATAAGAAATCACAATAAAAATTAACCCGATACTCAAATAAAGCATACCTGTAGGATTTTGTGGTAACCCGTATCTGTTTAGTAAGTAATCTAAGACAATCAATTTTGCTAGGAAAAGAATACTGATGATAATTTGTACGAATGTTTCCCTTTTATGATTCTTCATACTAGCCCAGCCTTCCGAATCAAAATTATAATATTTAGTTTAGCATAAATTGTATAGTAATGCTAAAAAGGGAGTATATAGAATGTTAATAAATTAAAAGGCCCGATTCTATGTCTAAATAATATTTTTAAAGCTGGAGAACATGGTTTAGAAGTTCGAGCGTTGGATTATACGGATAACGAAAGGTTAAAACAGGAGATCAGTCATTCATACGTAAGACACGGTTCAATCAATATGGTTGTTGCTTGGATTCACGGTACCGCTCCAAGGGCAATTCCAACGATCATGAAACAGGTTTCTGAACTTCAAGAAAATAAACAGTGGACGTTTGTTATCATTAAAAGTAGTGGTAATTTAGATAGAATTATAACACCAGTAAAGAGTACAGAGAGAAATTGTATCATAAAGGAAGTGCAATTAGGGTTTATTTATAATGAAAATACTTCTCGCTGGTTAACCCATGAAGAAATATCAAGAGGTACCATCCAAGCGATTAAAGGAAATAAAAATAAAACAATAGTCGGTACCTTGACACCTTGGAATCAAAGACCATAAAGCCCATTTGCTAATTATAAATAACTGTAGACATTACGAACTTGTCAACAGTTATTTTTCTCCGTTCGTTTTATATGTTAATGTGTCTTGCGTCTTTCTAAAGCGTGCACACATATACATAATATTTTGCAGCTAGTGCATGGTATGATACAGTTCATTTCTACAGGCTTATGCTATAGTAGAGGTAGTTATAAAATAGAGAGGATTTTAAAAAATTGAGTAAATCACTTGTTTTAGCAGAAAAGCCATCCGTTGCACGTGATATCGCGAGGGTGCTTGGCTGTAATAAAAATGGCAGCGGCTATTTAGAAGGATCGAAATATATTGTCACATGGGCGCTTGGGCATTTGGTGACGCTTGCGACCCCAGATATGTATGATAAAAAGTATAAAACATGGCGTATGGAAGATTTGCCGATGGTGCCAGAATAATTAAATTAACCTCATTTAATTAATTATTTTGGGCATGAGTTGACTAAATGAAATGTACCAGTATATGTTTTTGAGTACTCTATCAAAACTCTTAATGCAATATGTTTTAATTACTTTTGTTTTATTTTAACCTTTCTATATCCATGTTATAAGTTTAAAATAAATACTAGTTCATAGATCGTGAGTATTTATAAGAATATTTAAAATTTATGTTAAAATAGTAAGGAATTGTGAATGGTGTACTTGATCGAATAGATTAGTTGAAAGCAAAGTGCAGAGTGCTACAAGGTGGATGTCATATTAATTGATCATTTTCCTTGATTACTAAATCTAGTGTACGTAGAATATTTTAGCTTTAATCAAGGCTTCATACTTTTTGTAAAAATATGGAACAGGAACAGTAATAGTAATAGTAGTCTCTTGTTATCAAATGAAGTAGGTGAATCGTTTTGAATAAAAAGATAAAAAAAGATGATTTACGAGTTTTAAAAGTAATTGCAGAAACGTTAAACCGTTCCTATGAATTAGAGGGGATGCTACAATCAGTTCTTGCCAAACTATTAAAAGTAACTGGTTTAAATACAGGGTGGATTTTTCTTGTTGATGATAAAAAGCCACACTATACGTTCATGGCGAGCCATCATTTGCCGCCTGCTTTATCTTGGGGAAATTATGAGCCGATGTGCAAAGGTACTTGTTATTGTTTGAACAATTATTGGGATGGTAAGTTAGTGAAACCTGTTAATATCATCGAATGTAAACGGTTAAAGAATGCGGTAATGTATGATTGGGGAGATACGAATGCTATTACCCATCATGCTACAGTTCCTTTATCAGATGGAGAAGAACAGTTTGGAATTTTAAATGTTGCTGCTCCAAATAAACAGTTTTTTTCAGATGATGAACTAACGTTGCTTGAATCAATTGCTTATCAAATTGGAACGGCTGTAAAAAGAACGAGGCTCTATCATTCTCAAAAAAAGCGCGCAGAAAATTTAGCATTGCTAGACGAGGTAGTTCGTTATATCTCTAGGCTTTCCGATATAAGCACGTTTCTAAAAAAAGTGGTTAATCAGTTACATCATGTTTTTCAATGGTCGTTTATCGCTTTTTATTTAAAAGAAGGAGATACGTTTAAACTTTGTGCTAGTAATCAAGCCAATAAAATGCATCGTGAAAATAAACAGTTACAAGATATCTTTCATCATGATATGAGAAAAGCTCTTTCAAAGAAGAAAATGATCAAAAATATTGAAGCAAGTTCAAATATGCGTTCGTTAGGATTTCCGGAGTATCACTCATCAATTACTGTACCTATCATTGCACTTCGAGAGGCTAAACAAGGAGTACTTGTCGTTGCAGGGGAAACAGATCATTTTTTTTCTGAAAGTGATTTGGAAGTGTTAAAATTGCTCGCCGATCATATTTCCCTAGCCCTCGAAGGGATGTTGGTCAATGAAAAACGGCAAAAGATGTTAGTACTAGAAGAAAGGAATCGACTTGCTAGAGATTTACATGATTCAGTTAATCAAAAACTTTTTTCTCTCTCCTTAACGAGCAGAGGTTTGAAAGAAATGTTACCAGAAGAAAACCGAGAACTTTTGAATGCAATGGATCGTATGCAAGAGTTGTCACAAAATGCGCTCACTGACATGAAGTCACTTATTTGGCAATTGCGTCCAGTCGGGTTAGAAGGAGGCCTAATGACTGCATGGATAAATTATGGCAGAAAACTCGGGTTGTCTGTCACAGACTCAGTTCATGGTGTGTATAGTTTCCCAGCAGAAATCGAGGAAACGCTCTGGAGAATTGGTCAGGAAGCTTTAAATAATGTAAAAAAACATGCGAATACACAAGAAGTATCAATTAACTTACAATCAACGTCTCAAAGCCTTCTTCTTGAAATCTCTGATAAGGGAAAAGGCTTTGAACCGGATAAACAAGAAAGACAGTGGTCGTTAGGATTACACACAATGAGGGAACGAACGGAAAAGATTGGTGGGGTATTTTTTATCCAAAGTAATATCGATGAAGGAACGACCATTAGGGTAGAAATACCTTGGAGAAAGAGTGGTTACCATGACGATTAAAGTACTGCTCGTCGACGATCACCAAGTTGTTTTACAAGGGTTAAAGTTCTTTTTGAACACCCAATCAGATATAGAAATTGTGGGCGAGGCGAATAACGGAAGAAAAGCATTAGAAGCGATCGAACAATTAAAACCTGATATCGTTTTAATGGACTTAGTAATGCCTGTCATGGATGGGGTCGAGGCCACAAGGAAAATAAATGAACTGTATCCCGCCATAAAGGTAATTGTATTAACTAGTTTCTCTGAACAAAATCACGTTTTGCCAGCGCTGAGAGCAGGTGCGGTAGCTTATCAACTCAAGGATATTGAACCAGATGAGTTGGTTAATACGATCCATTCGGCTTTTCGCGGAGAGAAGCAACTTCATCCTAAAGCGACAAATTTGCTTTTATCCCATATGACAGACGATACTCATGTAATAGATGAATTAAATTTAGCTTCGTTATCTCCCCGTGAAATGGATGTTCTATATCATATATCCCTTGGGAAAAGTAATAAACAAATTGCATGCGAACTTTGTATTACGGAAAAAACGGTTAAAACACATGTCAGCAGCATTTTAAGCAAACTGGAATTAGACGATCGCACACAGGCAGCAATTTTTGCGTTAAAAAATAATATATTTGATCATAAGAAAAATAGTTAGACTAAAGTCGTAAGAACCCTACTAAATAAGTAGGGTTTTCTTTTGTCAGTAATTCATCCTTTGTACTGAAGACAGATTCATTATTTATTTGTAAGATAAAATTGTTAGTGGGTAATGTATGGAGGAGTAGTTACCGTTTCTGTATTTACATAAATATTAAGAAAAAGAGGTGTCAATGATCGTGAGTCAAAATGAAACAGAAAGAAAAGAACTAGATGTGCTTATCGAGGATCCAAAAGAAAAACTTTTAACGAAAGAATTTTTGTTCGTTTGTATGTCTGCGTTATTCTTTTGGTCATCTGTTTTTTTCCACGGCACGTTATTCCCTCTTTATTTAGATGGGCATGGATATTCAGAAGCAACGGTTGGTTTTGTTGTCGGTTCCGGTGCTTTAGCTGCATTGGTCGGAAGAGTGTTGTCCGGTTGGACTGTCGATAAATGGGGAACTCGCTTGTTTGTATTCTGGGGTGCAATCGCATGGGCGATCACTTCTCCATTCATGGCATTGACGACAAATATTGTGTTGTTAACATTTTTTCACCTTATCCAAGGGTTTGGTTTAGCGATCTTCTTAAACGCTTCATTGGCTCAAATGGCAAAAGTAGCTCCAGAAGGAAAAAGAGGAGCAGCTGTTGGTTGGTGGGGGATTACAAATAATTTATCGAGTGCAATCGGTCCTGTAATTGCAATATGGATCATGCAAGATTTTGGATGGTTTGTAGCTTTTGTCACAGCTGGGGTAACAGCATTATTTAGTGCCATTTTAGGTCTCCTTCCAACAGAAATAGAATCAAGCGAAATGAATTCTGAAACTGAAGAAAATAAATTTCGAGTAATATCACCAAAAGCTGTATTACCGGGAATGGTTGGTGCTGCATTAGGTTTTGCCTCTGGGGGTTATATCACGTTTGCACCACTCATTGCGAGAGATCTTGGTTTATCGAATGTAGGAATCTATTTGATGGTACTTGCAACCGCAATGGTCGTTGCAAGAATGACATTTGGTCCACTTTCGGATAAAAAAGGTAGGAAATGGGCGATTTTACCTGGACTTCTTTTAATCATTGTATCGATGATTTTAATTGGTATGATTACTCACTCACTTTTAGCACTTATTGTTCCCTTTTTATTTGGTTTAGGAATTGGGGGGGCAATGCCTGGTCTCATTGCTTGGACGTTAGACCGGTCCAAAGCAACGGAATCGGGTTTAGCTGGTAGTACGTTTTATTTCATTTATGAAATAGGTATGTTTTTTGGTCCAATCATATTAGGAATATTGCTAGAAGTAGGAAATTATTATAGCTATCTCGTTATTGCAGCCATCATATTTATCGTTATGCTGTTTTATTTGTATTCTCTTCGTCAAGAAAAAATGGTATAGGGGGAAATTACATTGAATCTAGGTCATGTATTAGTTTTTGGTGGAACAGGAATGCTTCAGGAAGCGACTGGATGGATTGCAAAATATGCAGAGCACACTATCGCTTTTGGAAGAAATAAACAAAGACTTTCTCGTTTACAAGGAGAGTATGGAGAACATGGTTTAGAAGTTCGAGCGTTGGATTATACGGATAACGAAAGGTTAAAACAGGAGATCAGTCATTCATACGTAAGACACGGTTCAATCAATATGGTTGTTGCTTGGATTCACGGTACCGCTCCAAGGGCAATTCCAACGATCATGAAACAGGTTTCTGAACTTCAAGAAAATAAACAGTGGACGTTTGTTATCATTAAAAGTAGTGGTAATTTAGATAGAATTATAACACCAGTAAAGAGTACAGAGAGAAATTGTATCATAAAGGAAGTGCAATTAGGGTTTATTTATAATGAAAATACTTCTCGCTGGTTAACCCATGAAGAAATATCAAGAGGTACCATCCAAGCGATTAAAGGAAATAAAAATAAAACAATAGTCGGTACCTTGACACCTTGGAATCAAAGACCATAAAGCCCATTTGCTAATTATAAATAACTGTAGACATTACGAACTTGTCAACAGTTATTTTTCTCCGTTCGTTTTAT
>NZ_JAXHDD010000096.1:0-7153 GCF_037072025.1 Pseudogracilibacillus sp. SO30301A
ACATGTCGAGTCATTTTCCAAGACGTCGAGTCGATTCAGAACATGAGGAGTCGTTTCGCAATTTATGCCATTTCCTGAGATACGGAGTTGACCATATAGACTTTTACGTCGCAGTTTACGGTTATTGTGCAGAGCAAGATAATCTTTTAGTGGGCAGTTTCTATATGATTTGCACATATTTCTTCTAAATCAGTAATAAAGCGTTTAGCTTCTTCCCATGTTTTAACAGAAGCACCCGCTGCTAGCGGATGTCCTCCACCATTAAATTTAGCCGCCAAGTCATTTATAACAGGCCCTTTTGAGCGAACTCTTACTCGAATTACATCGTCTTCTTCAATGAAGAAAACCCATGCTTTGATATTTTCAATATCTCCAAGTGTACCGACTAATTTCCCGGTATCAATAGGTTCAACTTTGTGCTTATCCAATATTTCCTTTGTTAACTTTATCGAGCTCATACCATTTGGAGACAAAGTAAAGTTTTGTAACACATATCCTCTTAATCTGGCAATATTATCTCCAACGCTATATAAACCATTATAAAGTTTGGTACGGTCAAATGGATACTCAATTAATTCTGCTGCATAGCGAAATGTTTTATCACTCGTACTTGGGAATAAAAATCGACCGGTATCTCCAACAATCCCACCATAAATTAGCCTAGCTATTTGACCATTAAACTGAAGCTCTTTCTTTTCTTCAAACTTAAAAAAATCATAAATCATTTCTGAAGTAGAACTAGCAGAAGTGTCTACCCACATAATATCTCCATACGGATCATTATTTGGATGATGATCAATTTTTATAATTTCTTTTCCTAATTTATATCGCTCATCACTGATTCTACCAGTATTTGCAGTGTCACAAATGATGACTAGAGCATCATTATATATTTCGTCATTAACATTATCCATCCGTGCAAAAAAGTGAAGTGCGGGATCTTCTTCGCCAACTGCATATACTTTTTTTGTAGGAAATGAGAGTCTTATTATTTCTTTTAATCCACATTGTGAACCAAGTGCATCCGCATCTGGACGGACATGTCGGTGGATTATAATTGTTTCATATTCTTTAATTTTATCCAAAATAAGTTGTTTTACCATTTTGTCTACTCCAATCTACAACAAACAATTTTTCTAGATTATTGACGTAAAAATAGATATAATAGAGTTTAGTAATAAAAGCCTACAAACAGGAGACGACAATATGTTTATTTTTGCAATGCTGATCATGATTTCTATCGTATTATATATTTATTATAAAGTAGCAATATTAAAAACAAAAGATAAACTATCACAAAAATATATAAATGCGAAATCTAGAATATTTTTGGGCACTTTTGTAATTTTCTTTGGAATTAATCAATACATTGCTTATCAAACGAAACTGATTCTGTTTATTAGTATTGTATTTTTGTTCCTTGGGGTAATTCAAGCAATTGATGGGTTTAAAGAGGCAAAACATTATCGTAATGAATGGAAACGTCTAAACCCAGAAAGCTAATTACTTGTAGATAAAAATTCGTTGAAACGGCTCCTTCTATAATAGTGCCAATTTCAACGTTTTTTATTTACAAGCTGTTTAAATAGTGAAGGTTACCGATCCATTAATTGCGCCATCAACATTCCTTTACATACAAGCTTGCGTCCATTAAAAATTTCGACATTTATTTTGGCGTATAAACGACCGGCATCGAGTAATTCCGGTTTAATCGTTAAGTTGCTATCCATTTGAACAGGTTCAATGAAATAAACATTTAAACTTTCTACAGCCATATTTCCTTTTTTCAAATGCCGAAGTAGACGAGCACTCGCCTCAGTAACTAATGTCGTTAACACTCCATTTGAAAGTGTTCCTAGCTGGTTTGTCATTTGTGGGGTAACTGTCGTTTCGAAAACAACCGGATCCGCTTCAGTTGAATCAAGTCCACGAGAAATTATATCATGAATTGTTTCACCAACTTGTGGCTGACGTTGCACCTCATTTAATGCTTTTAACACATCTTGTCTGGAAACAAGTCCTTCCAGTTCATTTGATTGATCAACAATTGGAACCACTTCAATTCCTTCCCAAACCATTAAGTGGGCAACATATGCAAGAGACGTTTTTGCTTGGACAACAAATGGATTTTTCGTCATCACTTTTTCGATTAATGTGTCCCCATTTACGCCTACAACATCTTTGGAAGTAACCATACCGATAACCTTTCTAGTGTCATCAATAACTGGAAAGCGAGTATGATTTGTTAATTCATTTAATTTGTACCAGTCATCAACTGTATCGCTATTATATAAGTTATGCACTTGGTCATATGGAGTATAAATATCATTTACGAACACAATTTCTTTTTTAATCATTTGGTCATAAATAGCTCTGTTAATCATTTCTGCGACTGTAAACGTGTCATAACTTGTCGACATGATTGGTAAATTCTTTTCATCAGCAAGCTTTTTAATATGCTCTTTTGTATCAAAACCACCAGTAATTAAAACCGCTGCGCCTGCTTTTATAGCAAGTTCATGCGCTTTAACCCGGTTCCCGACAATTAAAAGTGAATCCGCTTCTGTATACCGCATCATCGCTTCAAGTTGCATTGCACCAATAACAAATTTATTTAATGTTTTATGGAGACCTCCACGACCTCCAAGTACTTGTCCATCAACAACATTGATAACTTCCGCAAAAGTTAAATGTTTAAAATGCTCTTTTTCTTTTCGTTCAATTCGGATTGTTCCTACACGTTCTATCGTACTAACTAAACCCTGATTTTCCGCTTCCTTAATTGCTCGATAAGCGGTTCCATCACTTACATTTAAATCTTTCGCAATTTGGCGTACTGATATTTTATGTCCAACATCTAATGACGTAATATGACGTATAATTTGCTCGTGTTTAGTTGCCAATTTCTTCACCTAGCTTTCAACTGTACTAGTCTGTAACTATTAAGCCTATTATACAGTTGTTTCACTAGAAGCTCAATATTTATTATTTAAAACACTCTAAACGGCATTATAATACTGTTTTTTAATAAATCGTAGAGTTAATAATTCCTTTCATGCTGTTGTACTTTTTCTTGTTGATGACTTACTTTTTGTTCCATCACAGGTGGGTGAGAAATATTTAATAGTGTCGCAAGATTTCCGCCTATCACGAGAATTAAAAAAGTTAGCCAAGCTCCCCAAAATAGTTTTTCAATTGGCGCTACCGCTTCTGGAATATATGGCCAAGCGAAATATAATAAGAATACAGCAAATAACAAACGTAAGATTGAGTAGTTTTTCAAAAGAAGTCCTCCTAACTCTATCGTTTATACTACTATATGCGTTAATAAGAATAAGAGAACTTATTTAATCTTCTTAGTCACTTCCCGTAGAGGCGTTGTAGTAATCGATGGACCTTGAGCGGCCATTTTTAACCCCTTTCCCATGATTAAAAGGCTCCATTTATACACACTTTATAGTCGATACATCCTTTTAATTTGTTTAGTAAACCCAAAAACAGCCTTTACAAATACATCACGTATTTTAAGTAAAGGCCGGTTGTACAACTAGCTCCATGCGACTTTAGTGCCCACTTATACAATCGTACTTCAACGCTTTCCTTTTAATAAATATTAACTTTTCTTTTATAGTGGTTTAGATCTAATAAAATAGTACAAAAACCGATTAAAATGTCAACATCGTTATATTAATGCGACTAAATGTTCATAGTAATGACAAATAAAATGTCAAAATTTGTTCACCATAAAAATAACTGACTAATGCACCAACTACGATATAAGGACCAAATGGAATTGGTTGCTTTTTTTTCACTTTATTTACGATCATTAATATCCCACCAATAATCGCTCCTAGGAAAGCAGCGATAAAAAAAGCAAGTAACACTTTTTTCCATCCGAGCACCATACCAATTACACCAAATAGCTTCATATCACCAGCTCCCATACCACCCTGACTAACGATAATAATGAGTGCAATTAAGCCAAAGCCAGCTACCGGTCCAATAATGGCATCATACCAAGGTATCAATGGCGATATAATCCGGATCAAAATAAAAAATGGTAGAAAAAACAATAGTACTTTATTAGGTATTAGCATATAAGAAATGTCAGAAACAAAAATAATCATCAGCATACTAATAAACAGTAATGCTGTTATAAGTTCAAGTTGAAATCCAATTTGAGCATAACTAAATGCAAATAACAGACCTGTTAACATTTCAATTATCGGATAAATAGACGAAATTTTAGCTGAACAATTCCTACATTTTCCACGTTGAATGATATAAGAAAAAATTGGAATAAGCTCGTACCATTTTAATTGCTGCTTACATACAGGACAAAATGAACGATCATTATGAAAGGGTAACTTTTCAGGTAAACGAAGACCTACTACATTAAAAAATGATCCAAATATAATGCCAAACAAAAAGAGCATAATAATCCAAAATATATCCATTTTTTAAGCTCCTTAAACGAGAAAATATCTATTAATCTTAATTATAGTGGGAAAACTAGTTAATTTTAGGTAGTTTATGGTAAGGGAAATTTCGGTGAGAAAAAATGAAGAGATTATTACAAGCCTTATAAAAGAGCATTGCTACCTGAGAACAATGCTCTTTTGTTAAAATTACAACTCTAATGATTCACCAACTTTTAGTGCAACCCCTCTTCCGGGTTTTACTTTTTCGGCGAATGCCTGTCCATCTTGTTTAATTACAGGGAAAGTATTGTAATGAACAGGTACAACGATATCGGCGTTAATCCATTCTGAAGCAATTAAGGCATCTTCTGGTCCCATTGTAAAATTATCTCCAATTGGAACGAAGGCTAGATCAATATTATTCATATCACCGATAAGTTTCAAATCAGAGAAGAGCGCAGTATCACCTAGGTGGTAAACGGTTTTGCCATTAATAGTAAGTAACAATCCACCAGGCATACCAGTATAAATAAATGTTCCATCTTCTTCTTCATATGATGAGCTGTGGAATGCTTGCGTGTATTTTACCCGTCCAAATTCAAAGTCATATGCTCCACCGATGTTCATGCCGTGTGCGTTATATCCTTTTTGCCCCAGATAAACCGCTAATTCATTCAAGGCAACAATAAATGCGCCGGTGCGGTCAGCAATTTTCATTGTATCTCCGACATGATCACCATGTCCATGAGTTAAAATAATAACATCTGCTTCTACAGTATCTGGGTCGAGATCACATAGTTCATTTCCGGTAATAAAAGGGTCAATTAAAATTTTGTGAGAATCTGTTTCTACACGAACACAAGAATGTCCATGGTACGATACTTTCATCCATATCTCTCCTCGCATAATTTTATTGCATTCTATTCTATCACAGAAATAATAAATTCTAAATCTTTCCAGAGAAAAAAGTATAGTTTCTATTTAAGATAAATCATTATTTTTTGAACATTTTATCTGTTTAGAGAGTGCCGCGTAGCTCTTCTCTCCCTTATCCACTGAGAACAGAGGCGCGGGAGAACGCTGCGCAGATCTTCTTTCCCTTTTCCTCCGAGATCAAAGGCGCGGAAGGACGCTCGAACGGATACAGAAAGGTTTTCGATTCAAATCGTACAGAGTGTCACCAAAAATGTCATTATTATTTAATCATTTTCAATGCTTCTACATAATTATAACCAAGTGCCTCCGCAACCCCTTGATTTGTCACTTCCCCACCAATAATGTTTACTCCTTTTAAGAGAGCTTCGTTTTCCTTGATTGCCTTCTCAAAGCCTTTGTTCGCAATTTGGAGTGCATAAGGGACAGTAGCATTTGTAAGACCTGTCGTTGAAGTTTGAGGAACTGCTCCAGGCATATTTGGTACCGTATAATGAACGACGCCGTGTTTTACAAAAGTAGGCTCATCATGTGTTGTTGTACGATCACTTGTTGCAAAATTTCCACCTTGGTCAATCGCAACATCAACGATGACTGATCCATCTTCCATAGATTGAACCATTTCTTCCGTTACAAGTACCGGTGCCTTTGCTCCAGGGATGAGCACAGACCCAATAGCTAAATCCGTATTAGCAATCGCATTTGCAATATCTAACGAATTTGACATTAACGCATTTACAGAGTTACCGAAATAATTATTCAACTCCCTTAATCTCACGGGATTCAAGTCAAAAATCGCTACATTCGCACCAAGTCCTACCGCCATTTTTGCAGCATTCGTTCCGACTACACCGCCACCGATAATTGTCACGTTTCCGCGTTTTACACCAGAAATCCCAGCAAGTAATATTCCTTTACCACCTTTTGTCTTTTCCAAATATTGTGCACCTATTTGTGTAGACATGTAACCTGCTACTTCACTCATTGGTGTAAGTAATGGTAATGTACGATCCGGTAATTGAACTGTTTCATAAGCAATCCCGATAACTTTTTTATCAACTAACACTTGCGTTAACTCCGGATGTGATGCCAAATGTAAATATGTAAAGATATATTGCCCTTCATATAAATATTCATATTCTTCTTCAAGCGGCTCTTTTACTTTCATAACCATCTCTTGATTCCAGGCTTCTTTGGCTGTTTCTACAATTGTTGCACCTGCTTCTACATACTCAGCATCTGAAAAACTTGCTCCTTCACCCGCACCAGTTTGAACATAAACTTCGTGACCCGCATCTGTTAATGTGAGAACTCCAGCAGGATTCAGAGCAACTCTATTTTCATTATTCAATATTTCCTTGGGGATTCCAATTTTCATCTGTCTAACACACCTCTTCAACAATATTTAAAAAATTTGAACCATTTACATTTTATCAAAGTTAAATGTAAAATGCATTATCTTTTTCATCTTACTTAATAGTTATTAACTTAAATAAACTGTAACCCAAAATTGAACAATGTATCAAATATAAATGACAAAATTATTACAAGCAAAAATAATGTGATGATTGTTACACTTATTCATTTATGTGATCACCTATACTAAAAAGTAAGTAATGGAAAGAGGTGATTAGTGTGAAAACAAAATCAGTGAAACACTTCTATGTAAAATATTTCTAAGGGCACACCAAATAAGCCACAAAAAATGCATTTTTTTTTGGTGGTTATCTGATGATTGTAATCGCTGAATCCCATCAGTGCGCTGAATATTTTTGTAATTCGCTGAATAATTGAATATC
>NZ_JAXHDD010000097.1:0-6856 GCF_037072025.1 Pseudogracilibacillus sp. SO30301A
GTTAACAACAAATTCATTCTCTAAAATGCTCATTTCCCATAATCTCCAGTGTTCATCACCATTTTTTTCTCGAGTCTCTTAGTAATCCTTCTTTTATAAAACCAGCCTTTTCATATAGGAAATAGCAAATCCATACTTCTGAATGTATAAATTATGATAGAAGATATGCTGTCATAATCGAACCTATAATCACAAACAAAATATGGAGACGAAAATAAGCTAACACAACTGCAAAAATCCCACCAATTAATCCTACCAAAGGGTCTTGTTCATTTACTGTAAGTATCCCAGGGTATATTAAAGCAGCCAAAGCTGCATAAGGAACATATTTCAACCAGTTTTCAAGCCAGTTGGGTATAGTAAAGCGCCCAATAATAAACACAGGAATAAGACGGAAGATATACGTGACAATGGCCATTCCAACTATAGTAAGAGATACCAACACTTTTTAATCCTCCTCTATTTTTATAAAAATTCCAAGTGCGCTTCCTAAAATTGTAGCGAGAACAATTGACCATCCATCATTTAAAAACAAGCTAAAAAAATAGCTTAATAGAGCACTAGGTATGACAATTAAAATAAGTTTCCAAGAGTTACGAATTGCGGGAATTAATAATCCAATAAACATAGCATACAAAGAGATTCCCATTATAGAACTAATAGATGGAGGTATAAAATTAGCTAACAAACCACCTATTAAAGTACCTAAAACCCAAGTGATATAGGAAGCAAATATTAGACCACTTAAAAACCAACCTGAATTTCTGTCTTTTAATGATGCTACTGCAAATGTTTCATCAGTAATACCAAAAGATAGGATAGCTTTCATACTAACTGGCAAAAAATTAATTTTATTCATTAAAGACATACTCATAATCATATGTCTTAGATTGAGAACAAGAGTGGTAAGGATGATGGTAGTACTAGCTGCTCCTGCTAACATCATATTGATACCAACGAATTGACTTGCCCCTGCAAAAACCAGTATCGACATTAGTAAAGTATGATATAATGAAATCCCAGATTGGCCCCCGAGCATACCAAATGTGATTGAAATAGGCACATATCCTATAATAATTGGAGTGGCAGCTACAATCCCCTCCCATAACATTTTTTTGTTATGATTAGCAGGTGTTTCTTGGCTTATTTTAACTTCGCTCATAATCCGCCTCTTTTCTAAAAGCAAATACATGGGTCCCACCATTAAATTCGTCATTTCCCATAGTAGAGTATATTTTTTGATGATTTAATAACGTAAATCCGCATGAATTTGCCAATTCACAAAAACGTTGAGGGTAGGTTTTCTGTTCTACCTCATAATCAATTCCTGCTAAGAGAGCTTCTAATTCAAGTAACTGTAACCTATAAAAAGCAGCCTCTGGATGTGATACACTATTGTGCCATTCTATAGTATGAACTTTATGATATAGTTCATTACAAAGGTTCACAGTTTTAGCAAGTTCATTATGATATGCCGAATAGATAATCACAGGTACATAATTTTCAAAAAGGTTGATTAAGCAAGCTTCTTCTTTTGTTAACCCTTTCATATAGGTTTCATCCGGATGAATCAGTAAATTTTTCATATAAGTTGTATGATGTATAATTAAATTTCTTTTTCTCTCTTCTTTAGAACTGTAAGGAGAAATAAATTCATCAGAAATTAATAAAACCCCATTTTCTTTTAATAATTCGTTTGCTTTCTGAAACAAAAAGAAAGTATTAAAATGGTGAGAAGCTCCTGTTGACATGATAATAGGCACTTTATTAGGTAATTTAACATCCAAGAAGCTATTTTGCTCTATTGTCACTCTAGACTGATACAAGGATATATTTTCTTTTAAGTATGAGAAGGCAACTGGACTAGGTTCCACTGCATGAACCTTTAATAAAGGTAAGGCTTCTAATAACATTACCAGTGAGGTTCCAGGCCCTGTACCAAAATCAATAATATGATCGGTTTCAGATTGATATTCGGGATAATATGATTCTATTAAGTTTATGAGTGCTACAGTCTGTTTTGCGTATGCTGGATGAACTAATTCAAAATAATTATAGGAATCTACATCTATTCGATCCTCAAACATTAAATTATCGTTTTTATCTTTTATTGCCTTTTGATTTTTAGGACGTACCAAGCTATATTCGTTTATAAATTTTTTAGGAACTGTAGGTTTACCTTGTAAAGTTAGTAATTCCGAAGCAAGGGTACTAGTCAACAAATGAGGTTCTGACGCCAGTTCAACTAATAAAGAAATGAGTTCACTGTTTAGATTTTGATTTGTTAAATCGTCAAGGAAAATGGCTTTTTCTTTTATTGAGGAAGCATTGGCAAAGCTGTTTAATTGTTGCTGTGTGTTTTGTTTCTTGCTATGATTTAATTTATATCCTTTATCTTTATAAACCGATATTAATGTAATATAATTAGGATTAAAATCAACAATAAAATAATCTACCTTCCATTCAAAAAAAGGTACATCTTCTATCTCTGAAATACAACTTTTAATAATTTTTTTGGTTTCTGAATCTTTTAAATTTCGATGATAAAAATTCAAACAGTCAACTTCTAATCCATTCTGTACTTCTATCCAAGACTGAAGGATTAACTTTTTTGTCTGTTCAAGAGACATCGTTCCAATATTATAAAAATTATTTATTTCCCTTTCCAATAATACAGTGGATTTTGTCATGATATATCCCCCTTTTTATTTAATGGTATATTATATTTATCTAAAAGTATATTTTATTATAACTTTAATGTCAATCTTATTTGAATTTTTTACAATTAGGAGGTTTTAAACATGGATTTTATAAATGAGGAATTCAGGAAGAAAATGGGTAATTTAATTAGAGATAATAGAGTTAAAAATGGATGGAGTATTGAGGAGTTAGCTGAAAAGACAGGAATAAGTAAAATAACTTTAGGTCAAATTGAAAGAGGTAAATCAAACAATCCTACTTTATCTGTTATATGGAAAATATCCGAAGGGCTATCTATCCCAATAACTAAATTGTTATCTTTTAATAGTAATATTTCAATTATGAAACGAAACAATCAACTAAAACTTGTTGATAATGAAAGTAATTTTATTGTTGAGCCGCTATTTAATTCAAATGAGCATAATTTTTTCGAAACATATATTGGGCACCTACAACCAAATAGTCGATATCTTTCTGAACCCCACCCTAGTGGGGTAACTGAATACATTACTGTAATTGAGGGCACCTTAAAAATACACATAAACGATAAAATCGAGCTGTTGGAAATGTATGATTCAATACGTTTTGATGGTAATTGCAAACATATCTACGCTAATCCTGAGAGTTCTCGTACTATCTTATATTTTGTCATGAGCTATGGTTCTCATCCAAACAACGAAAGTATTTTATTTCACCCTGATAATTAACTTTTCCTAAAAAAATAATAGTGTAGCTATCTGTATTAATTAGGAAATTATTGATGACATTATTATATTGATTTAGGAAGACTAAGAAAGTGCCGACTGTATAAACGGTATATATTATGGCTCAGTTAGAATGGGAATATGTAATGCAGAAAGATAGACTATTTGAATTAATAAGCACTCTTACTCTTTCAAATTTTAGAATGAGAAGGGTGCTTTTTTAGGTTATAGAGCCTCATTTATTTATGGTAGTGAAATAAAGTCATGTGGGAGAATATTTGTCTGGCAGACAAGTTGTGTTTCAACTTTTATATTCCAAAATATAAACTAGTTATCCACAGAAAAATGTTTCCTACCAAAATCCAACGAAAAAACCCTACCAAATTATTTTTTTGGCAGGGTTTTGGCAGGGAACTATTTTTTTAAAATCATTTTATCCATATTAGGTTAGGAAAAATCCTTATAAATAGGCGTTCTCTCTTCAAATTAAGTTGTATTCTTACTCCCACTCAGTACTTCGCCAATACAATATAGTGCAATATCGTTGATATGATAGGATTTAAAGAAATATCAAAAACAATAAAAACTTATAAATTGAAATAAAGTGTGCCACGACTGTGCCACGGATTTTAATAAATCACAAAGCTGGAATGAGAGATCATTTCGGCTTTTTCACTCATTTTAAAGAGTGATATTAGAAAGTGTTCAAAATCGACTTTTCTTATAATAGATCAAAGGACATGGTACTGATGATTAAAAGACGATGTAACTTTTGAATTTTACAAACCAAATGCCTCCAAAGGACATGGTTTTTAAACGAAATTGCTCAAATAGGTCAAATAAAGGCTGCCCAGTGCGGCGTGCGAAGCGAAAGCCGCCATGCTGGGCTAAGCCTGCGTGGCGACAGCCACGCCTTACCCCCCATTTCTAACAGGGGGGTAGAAAAACATTTGGAAACAGTTTCTAAAGTCAAAAAATCCTGATGGCGCAAAGGTTTGAAGCATATTACAAGAATGTCAACTTTTACACTTTAGTTGACATCTTTTTTATTGGGAAGAATGCACATGAATCAAATACCTTTGTATCAACAATTAAAGAAAAAACGAACCTACAAGACCTTTTCCATAGAAAGAGAGCACCCAATTTATCCCACATTACAACTGTTCTACATTTATACCTAAGGATTCAAATGCCTTTCCACCTTCTTTAGTCACCTTCACAGCTCGATCAGGAAGTTTTTCAATCCAATGTCGGTCTAACAACCGCATTAAAACAGCATTTCCTAAAGCCCCTGCAAGGTGGTAGCGTCTTTCGCTCCAATCCAGACATTTTCTAGTAAAATGTCTCCTTTCTTTTCGTAAAGAATCAAGATTAATTTCAAAGCCGTGAAAGTACTTTTCTCCCTTATCCGTTACAATAAAATCATTCTGAGCTTCAATGATATATCCATTATCAATGAAAGCGCCAGTTAAAGCTACTCCAAGTTCCCCAGCCAAGTGATCATAACAAGTGCGAGCAATTTTAATTTTTTTTGCACGTGAGGAATCATTCAATGATTTGATATGTGCAGGAGGTGCAATAACTGTCAATGTTTCTATCGCTTGAGCAACATCCGTATTTGCTAGGCGAAAGTAGCGATGACGACCGTGTTTTTCTACATGAATCAGTTCTCCTTCAACCAATTTCGACAGATGACCACTGGCTGTTTGTATTGTAACATTCGCTTTCCTTGCTAATTCGGTTGCTGGAAGACCATCAAGTCCCATAAGAGCATCTAACATGGCAGCTCTTGATGGATCAGCCATTAGTTTTGCAACATATGAAAAATCCGGTCTACTTCCCATTACCATCCTCCTATAAACATTTATACTTCGACTATAACCGAAGTTTTTACATGTTACAATAATATTAATACATTTGAGAGGAGATAGAACAATGAATGTAACCGATTTACTTGTTTTAAATTTTGAAGAAGTTCGCCGTCGAAGTATAAAAGTGTGGACATCAATTCCCGATAATATATTATCTTGGCGTCCAGACCCAGAAGCAATGACGTGTAGTGAAATGATTAGGCATGTCCTAGAAGGAGAATATCTTTATCATCATGTTCTTATAGAAGGGGGTAGTGCAGGCTTATCAAATTTAGCTAATCCTTTTGAAGGGAAGAGATTTACGACGGTGAATGATGAACTTACATTTTCAAAACCTCATCGAGAAAATTTCTTAAATTATATTAAAACACACTAACGATTTAATAAATATACATATAGATCGTGCCGATGTAGGTTATGTAAGGACACTTGGCGATATGCTATTACGGATTGCTTATCATGAATCAGTTCACACAGGACAACTTCTTGATTATTTACGTACAGCTGGAGTTAAGAGACCGAATATATGGGATTAGTTTTTCTATCTTGTTAAACTGTTGATACGAAAAGAATAACACAAATCAGATGTGTCTGAAATGTGTAGTCCAATTTTATTGTCTTTTTCAATTAGACACCTATTGGAAAACTGTTGGGAAGTTCGTTGAATAAACACTTCCCAATATGCAGTGAATCCATATTCTTATTAAACATTAATTCCAATAATCATATCATCTCTCATTTATTAGCCGATTTCCCTACGCATACGTATAAAAGTTTCATTTATTATATCGCGCATTAAAACGGAAAATTCAGCCTACAAAGGGGATAATAAATATTTTTCAGTCGTATGAAGTAAATTTGCAAATGAAAAATAATGAATTACTTTGGGGTGGCAATTATAAAATCATTTTTTTATATTGAGTTAAATAAGCCATGATAAGAGACACCACTTATTTCTTTTCTAATAAATAAGTGGTGTGTTTCTATACATATTAAATGCACTAGATTATTTTCATTCTACAATCATCCAGTTCCTATCTTTCTCTAAAATCAATTCATACTGTGAAAATTGTGTTGCTTTTGTTTTCTCGTCTAAAAATTATATTGTTCCCCACACATTAATTTTATTCCCATTTCTCAAAAACTTGATTAATCAATTCCGAAAGCGAATTTGTTTAGGCTCGAATAGCATTTAAGTTTATCGAGCTTTTTTCAGTTTTTTAAAGAATACGTTTCTCCTTTTGACAAAATATACAGTCCCTCTTGTAATTAGAGTGCAAGATAAAAATAAATTGCAGTTATTTGAACCTATGTAAATAAAAACTTTTATTACTTTTTTTATAAATCATGCAACAAATCAACCATTTGTGTTGGGACTAAGTATAAAGAGAGGTGAAAAAACCATTTTTCTTCTTATGTCCATCCCCATTTTTTATCTTCTTGCTTTGTGTACAGAAGAATTCATTTTTCACAAGTTGTTTTGTAAAAAAATAATGATTTAAAAAGTGCAAGTTTAAGTGCCGTCCTAATTTATGGTAGTTCCGAGTATTGTTTATTTTCTGTTTATTTATATTTATTTAT
>NZ_JAXHDD010000098.1:0-6548 GCF_037072025.1 Pseudogracilibacillus sp. SO30301A
GTTTTCCACGACTCTTCCCCAAAACGGTCACGATTCATACCGAAACATGCCCGTTTTCCATGCCCCTCACTCAAAACGGTCACGATTCATACCGAAACATGCCCGTTTTCCATGACTCCCACCCAAAACGGTCACGATTAAGATCGAAACATGCCCTTTTTCCATCACTCCCACCCAAAACGGTTACGATTATTATCGAAACTACCCATCATGCAGATCGACTCGACATGTTCGAAAAAGACTCGATGTCATGCAGATCGACTCGACCTCTTAGATCTGGACTCTGCATGTTGTTAATCGACTCACATTCCGGAGCGGAGGTAGAGTAGAGTCACTTTTCCCCAACGGTGATAAATCGTTACGTCACAGTATCCTTCAACTACGCAGTAAGATTTAATCGTTTGCAAGAAATTCTAATTTTCTCAATCTATAATCGTTAGCTTTTAGAGTAGAACGTTTAAACATTACTCAATCTCTTTTTTCAATACTTACTTCTCGTTTACGATGGATTCCAAAATGAAATCCTATAAAACTTATTGCACCGATCAAGGATAGGATGCCCATTATGTAATATAATGTCTGACCATTAAAATGTTCAAAAATCATTCCGCCTCCCATTGAACCGACGATTCCTGAGACACCAAATAGGGCGGAATAAAAAATAAGATGGCCAGTTGACTGTAAAAGTTTTGGTATAATTCGTGTTATATAATCAAAAGCTGTTAAGTAAAAAGTTCCAAAAGTAAGGCCGTGTAAGACTTGTAGGGAAATGATTAGTAAAGGGCTAGTTGCAGTGCCGTAAATGAACCACCGTAAACTATATAATAAAGCAGCAAAAACGATGAAAGTTATCGGATGGTATTTACGAAACCAAAATCCTGCAAAGGCAAAAATAACCCCCTCACTAATAACACCAACAAACCATGCAAGTCCAACTAAACTTTCATTACCACCTAGTTCCATAATATATATACCTATAAAACTATCATTTGCCCGATGACCGATACTTATAAACATCATAAAAATAAGGAATAAAATAAATGATTTGTTCATCATTAAATTCTTAACTTCTTTTAATTGTACTGGCGCTGAATCGGCTTTGACGTCTTGAATTGTAAAAGTAATTAAGAGTAGCACAGTTCCGATTATGACATATGGCCAGATCATATATTGAACGCCGAATTTCGTTAAAACTTCCCCGACTATTAATGAAGAAAGAGCGAAACCAATAGATCCCCACATGCGGATTGTTCCAAATGAGATTTTTAAATCAATGGCCCTACGTTGTGCTAAACTATCGCTAAGTGCACCTACAGGAGAGGAGAAAAAGTAAAAAATTGCTCCAAAAAGCAAAATAGTGACTAAGTGATCCATTTGGAAAAAGGTGACACTTGCAAGTAACATTCCAATAACGGATATAATGAGCATTCGTTTTACCGTTTTGTACTTATCACTTAAATACCCCCAAAATGGTTGAGAGATAATCGAGGCGCATGGTCCGATCGCTAGCACCCAACCGATTTCAGTACCGGTCAATCCCTTGTATTTTAGATAAAGAGGTAAAAAACTAATAATGATCGTGTTTGTTGCGTGAAAATGAAAGATGAGTAATTTCAGAGAAACGAGAGAATCTTTTTTCGACAATCTTAGTCACCTCGACTTTTCTCAAATGTTGAAACGTAGTAAGATATAAGAAAGACAAAGTACGATTTAACTATATCACATTATGAAAGAAGGAGCGCAAATGAATTTTCCGTTTATAAATCAACTTCGTACGGGTAAAGTAAAACAAATGGGCAAGAAGGATGCAAAAAGTCCATTTGAACGACAGTGGGAAAGTGGGATATTTAAACAAGAGAGAAAAGGAAAAATCTGGCTTTCCAAATTAGGTTTAGCATCAGATGAAGTAGCTGATAAGAAAGTTCATGGTGGTCCTGAAAAGGCATTATTCGCTTATCCCGAGTTACACTATCCATATTGGCAGCAAAAACTAGACATTGAAATTGAGGCGGGTGCCATGGGAGAAAACCTTGTAATAGAAGCGGCTGATGAATTTACTGTATATATTGGCGATACATATCGATTTGGTGAAGCAATCATTCAGGTTTCACAACCACGTAGGCCTTGTTGGAAGCCAGCCCGGAGATTTAAAGTGCTTGATTTTGCTCTACGTATCCAGGAGACCGGAAAAACTGGTTGGTATTACCGCGTACTACAAGAAGGCTATGTGGAAGCAGGAGTTGAGTTAGAGCTTATTGAAAGACCATACCCACAGTGGTCTGTAGCTGCTTGTAACGAAATAATGTATGTGAAAAAATCAGATTTAAATCTAGCTTATGAGTTGGCATCTTGTTCAGCACTAGCACCGAATTGGAAAAAGTCTTTACAAAAAAGATTACGTGGGCAAGAGTCATCCATAGAAAAACGTGTATATGGTCCGAATAAGGAATGAGAAATTAAAACCAAATTTCCCCGTTAATTGCTGTTCTTTCTACGACAGATAACGAATACATTAAGTTTGATATTAGTTAAGAAAGATTCGGGAGGGAACATCTTGTTAAATAATGCTTACGCCATCGTTGCGATAATCTTAGTGATCAATATCGTTTATGTTACATTTTCGACGCTACGAATGATTTTAACATTAAAGGGTCGTCGCTATTTAGCAGCAATTGTAAGTACACTTGAAGTTATCGTTTATATTTTGGGGTTAAGTATTGTACTAGATAATCTGGATGGCATTCAAAATATTATTGCTTATGCAGTTGGTTTTGCACTCGGAATTATTACTGGTTCTATTATAGAGGAACGGTTAGCTTTAGGGTATATAACCGTTAATGTCATTTCATCAAATCCTACATTAAATTTTACCGATCGACTGAGAGAAGAAGGGTTCGGCGTAACGAGTTGGACATCTTCCGGAATGGAAGGGGATCGTTTGTCTATGCAAATATTAACACCAAGAAAACAGGAACTAAGGTTATATCAACTTATTACAGAAATCGATCCACGGGCTTTTATGGTCGCTTATGAACCAAAACATATTCAAGGTGGATTTTGGGTGAAACAAGTCAGAAGAAATTTGATGCAAAATGGCAAGGCGAAAGAGCAGGTCTTAAAAGATGTCGTTCCAACTGAAAAAATAATGGAAGATGATGAGGTTGTTGAGGAATTCATTGATGACCAACTTCCAGCAAGTCATTTAACGAAACCACGTGCACAGAAGCCGAACATTAAGTCTAAATTATAATAAAATGTTCGTAATTTAATTGACGAATAAATTGCCAGTTTGTTATACTTAAACAAGTAAGTAACGCATAAAAAACATATAGATTCCCCATATAATTTTGAGAATATGGCTCGAAAGTTTCTACGTTTGCACCGTAAATGCTACGACTATGGGGGAGGATGATGTGGTGAAAATGAGAAAACTATCTCTTTTTTATGATTGATTACAAGCAAGTCTATTCATCTTCTCCTATACGCATAGGAGTGGAATAGACTTTTTTACATTTTTTAAGATAATTTAGTTGATTTTTGACAATTACATACACTAATAAAAATGAGAATTGGAGTGCGTATGAATGGCTCAGGTTGGCATTATAATGGGTAGTATTTCAGATTGGGAAACAATGAAACATGCTTGTGACGTTTTAGATGAGTTAGGGGTAGATTACGAAAAGGAAATTGTCTCTGCTCATCGGACGCCAGATGACATGTTTGAATATGCGAAAATTGCTAGAGAAAAAGGGCTGAAAGTGATTATTGCGGGTGCAGGAGGGGCTGCACATTTACCTGGGATGGTTGCGGCGCAAACGACCCTGCCGGTGATAGGGGTTCCTGTACAAACGAAAGCATTAGGAGGAATGGATTCCTTGCTATCTATCGTGCAAATGCCTGGTGGAGTTCCAACTGCAACGATGGCGATCGGAAAAGCGGGTGCGACAAATGCCGGGATTTATGCCGCTCAAATCATTAGTCTGTTTGATACAAATACTGCGGTCAAATTAGATAATTATCGAAAGAAAATGAAAGAAAAAGTCAATGAAATGAGGGAAAATCTTGCAAACAAATAAGTCTATTTTAAAAATTTTGCCTCCTCAAACGATCGGAATTATTGGAGGCGGGCAACTTGGCCGGATGATGGCAATTGAAGCTAAATATATGGGGTATAATGTCATTGTCTTGGATCCAACTCCCAATTGTCCGACTGCTCAAGTAGCAGATGGTCAAATAGTTGCACCGTATGATGACATGGAAGCAATTAAACAATTGACGGTAAAAAGTGATGTCATCACATATGAATTTGAAAATGTCGATTTAGATGCTGCGACTTATATAGAAGAAGCAGGTAAACTTCCCCAAGGAGCTTTTGCACTAGAAGTTACACAAAATAGGGAGAAAGAGAAAAATATAATGAAAGAAGCAGGACTCCCTGTCCCAAAATTTTCAATCGTTCACAATGGATCTGAATGTGAAGCAGCACTTAAAGAAATAACCTTACCAGCCGTAATAAAAACATGTCGTGGTGGTTATGACGGGAAAGGGCAATTAAAGATAGAAACGGAACAAGATAAAGAGGCGGCAATCCAATTTGCCGATCAAGGTGGTACGTTTATTATCGAACAGTGGATAACGTTCGATAAAGAAATATCAACTGTTTTTACTAGAAGTCAGTCAGGAGAAATCACCTTTTTCCCTATTTCTGAAAATGATCATAAAGACCATATTTTATATGAAACAATTGCTCCTGCAAGAATTTCGGATGCTTTAAGTCAAAAAGCGAGAGAAGCAGCGACTTTACTAGCAGAAAAAATAAATATTGTTGGAACTTTTGCGATCGAAATGTTCGTAAAAGGCGAAGAAATTTTTATTAATGAAATGGCACCACGCCCACATAATTCAGGGCATTATACGATTGAGGCTTGCAATGTATCGCAATTTAGTCAGCATATTCGTGCAATCTGTGGATTGCCTCTTCCTGAGATTATCTTCCATCAAAACGCGATGATGATGAATGTGCTAGGAGAAGATATGCCAAAAGCACTCCGAGCACTTAGTCAGCTACCAGAAGCGTATGTTCACTTATACGGAAAAGCGGAGGCAAAAGAAAAACGAAAGATGGGACATGTTACATTTATCGCCCATGAGTTAGATGAACTTGAAAGTTATAAACGCGCCTATGAGGAGGGTCTTACATGATAGACCGATATACCCGAGAAGAAATGGGTACGATTTGGACAGAAGAAAATAAATATAATGCTTGGCTTGAAGTAGAAATTTTAGCATGTGAAGCATGGGCGGAATTAGGGGTTATTCCAAAAGAAGATGCCGGGAAAATAAGGAAAAAGGCTGCTTTTACTGTGGAGCGAATTTATGAAATAGAACAAGAAACTCGCCATGATGTTGTTGCGTTTACTAGAACAGTATCTGAATCGCTTGGGGAAGAACGAAAATGGGTACATTATGGACTCACGTCAACAGATGTAGTGGATACAGCACTTTCATATCTGTTAAAACAAGCGAATACGATTATTCGCGCAGATCTTGAACGTTTTATGGACGTATTAAAAGAAAAAGCAATCGAACATAAACATACAGTAATGATGGGTAGAACGCATGGGGTTCACGCCGAACCGACAACATTCGGATTAAAACTTGCACTTTGGCATGAAGAAATGAAGCGAAATTTAGAACGTTTTAATGAAGCGGCAGCTCGAGTTGAGTTTGGAAAACTTTCAGGTGCAGTTGGAACATATGCGAATATTGATCCATATGTTGAAGATTATGTTTGTAAAAATTTAGGTTTATCACCTGCACCATTATCTACTCAGACATTGCAACGTGATCGTCATGCAGCGTACATGTCAGTACTAGCATTAATTGCTACATCGATTGAAAAATTTGCAACTGAAATTCGCAGTTTACAAAAAACAGAAACTCGGGAAGTCGAAGAATTTTTCCAAAAAGGACAAACTGGATCATCGGCAATGCCACATAAGCGTAATCCAATTGCTTCAGAAAATATGAGTGGGATGGCACGCGTTGTAAGAGGGTATATGGTTACAGCATACGAAAATGTTTCCTTATGGCATGAGCGCGATATTTCACATTCATCTGCAGAACGTGTCATCATACCTGATGCAACGATCGCACTAAATTATATGATAAACAGATTTACAAATGTTGTGAAAAACTTGACTGTTTATCCACAGAATATGAAACGGAATATCGATAAAACATTCGGAGTTATTTTTTCACAACGAGTGTTGCTTGCGTTAATTGATAAAGGATTGTCTAGAGAAGCAGCATATGGAGTTGTCCAACCACTTGCAATGGAAGCTTGGGAGACAGAAACGCACTTCAAACAATTATTAGAACACAATAAAATTGTTCAAGAAAATTTGACCAATAAAGAGATTGAGGACTGTTTCGACCATACGTATCATTTGAAAAATGTTGATTATATTTTTGACAGATTGGGAATAGAAGGATAATACAATCACTTTACTCAGTGCTGTTTGTCCATAAACTGCGCAGTTACTTAA
>NZ_JAXHDD010000099.1:0-6466 GCF_037072025.1 Pseudogracilibacillus sp. SO30301A
ACTATCATCAATAAAATAATCATCCCAATTTATTTCCTAAATATTGCTTCTTGCTTCATCATACGAAATACATGCACAGTGACTAACAGTAAAGATACTACGAATATAATCCACCCTAACCAACTGTTAAGAAATGTAATTCCACTGCTTCTTGCTTTATCATTCACCTGCAAGAAGAAGGCTGCAATTGCCATTGCATAAATAACGATTAAGGAAAAGATAAGCGCAAATTGATTCATCCGTCTAGTCATTCCTTCTGATCCATGACGTGCGATTGTTTCACTAATTATTGTTTTATCCTTCTCTTTTACACTACTTGCCTTATTAACTAGTTTAGTTAATAAGCTTGTAACGAAGATAAGTAATAATAGTAAAATCGAACACATAATTAACAAAAAATTATTGATACTAAATATATTTATAATGATACTTATTAAAATGAGAAGAACAATATACATAGTCTTCACTCTCATATCTCCTTCATTTTCAATACTTGAATCGCTTCGATGAACAGTTTAATAAATAAGTAATAGAAACTAATGAGCCCGATTATTCCTAAGACAATAAACAAATAATAAAAACCTGGTATATATGCATCGACGACGTGGTGCATAATCGGAAATAATGAGACTCCAAATACAGTAAATATTAGAGTGAAAACTGCAAGCATAAAGGTTTGGATAAAACCCATAATTTTCTTATCTATTAATCGTTTGGATGATTCTTTATTATTAATAATAAAGATAGAGAAAACTAACAAAATAGCTGACCAGACAGCGAACAGTGCGGTATAAATACTTATTAAATTAATAATAATCGCAAAGATCGCTAGTCTCCGATATTTCCTTAAACTCATATTGAACACGTACCTTCCTTATATATACTCACCAGGGAAAATCTATGTATAAGCTTGCACCAGCAAGGATGTTTAACTCGATTTCAATATGATCCCACACAAGATCAATTCTACCTCCTACATTTCCTACACTCACTCCTAAATCGATGTCTGTTCCCCATAAAGTAAAGCCACCCTTCGCTGATGCATGGGCTAAAGAAGCATTGCCTTTAAACCCTATTCCTCCAGTATCTGCCCGTGCATATCCATCCGCAGTTAAGACACCAGCTTCACCATCCGCATGAACATTACAGTCATCCCAACCAAGTGTCGTATCCGCCTCAACTCTAGCTATACTAGTTTCACCTTCTACCCTTCCTAGAAGATCTTTATTATTTATTTCTACCCTGGATTCCCGGATTGTGTAACGAGAAACTTCGAACCCCGCGTAAATACTGGATAGTTCCATCGTTACAAATGTTTAAAGTATAACGATGGATTCATGAACAAATTTACGACGAGACCTTGATATTACAGCATTTTCAAATTGAACTCGTTATAAATTCCGGGAACTTAGGTTCTACACTACCATAGCCAACGCGGTCTTTAATTTCTGATTCCGCATATTTTCCTTCAAAATGACCTCGCCCTTCAAATCCCGTATAATCAGCATAAGCGGATAAGTCATCCCCATCTATTTCATAGCCATATCCACGTGTATTCGCCGAGACACCAAACCTATGGGAGCCAAAGTCTGTTTCAGCACCAACCTCTGTCGCATAAGATAACTCCTCTACATCCCGAATAAAAAACGGCGACTCGTCAAATTTATTTTGAAAGACACCAATCTCTTCTTCATTATACCATGCTGCGGATATAATACTATCAACCTTATTTTTAGAAAATGTACCACCAGTTTTATAGTTACTTTCTATATCCATGATAGCACTTTTCAACTCAGAAACTCTACTTTCTGATAACTCTATCAAATACGTCCCAAGCAAGGATTATAAAGCATTCACCAAAGCACTAATGAAAGTCTATGGTGCACCAAGCCTCAAGGCTTGCCTAAGTGCTTTTGAATCTTTTCAACAACAATGGGCTGCATATCCAGGAGCTATTGACGTTTGTATAAGAAACTTCCACCATGTCGAGCAACTTTATAATTATGGAAGTGCCATTCGTAAATTTATGTACACAACCAACGCGGTAGAAAGTATTCATTCCAACTTCAGAAAAGTGACCAAAAAAGGAGCATTCCCAAACGAGAACGCTCTATTAGGGTAAAAGAACTCGAAACCAAATGGGAAGGTGGGCACATCCAAAACTGGGCAATGGTTATGAACCAACTTCTTCTTCATGATGAGCTAAAAGATAGGGTGTTAAAGTACCTTGAGTAGATTGGAACTTACACACTTTATTTGACAAACCCTTCTAATTTCAATTCTCATTCTTTTCCCTAATAATTGATTAGGCGACCGTTGTCATTCCACTGACCGTACATTTTATTTTCTCTAGTATTTTTAATAAACTTATCCAATCTCTTATTAAAAACTTCAGGTTCATTTCTATAACTTTGTATTGTATCAATTCTAATTCTCCTATATAATTCAGGAAAGTTATTGAAATTCTGATATAATTGGTCGTCTTCTTTCAGAAGCGTTTCAATGTCTTTATCTATAGTAAAAGATTCTGGTTGCATATCGGGGAGAATTTTCAGTCCCTCCTCTTTCATCAATCAAGCCTAATTTATTTAATCTCCTTACTCTTTCTTTATTTGATTCTGTCCAATTACTTTTTTTCTTTCTTGGGGAAAGCCTTTGAGATAGTTTAGTATCTGATATTTTCTTCTTCATGCCATCAATCCAACCAAAACATAATGCTTCCTCAACTGCATCTAGATAATGGTGAAATTGATGAAGAAACATTCTATTCCATCTTGTCATCTGTTAAGAAGACAGACGGAAATGGAAATTTTGAACAGTTACAAGGTAGTGATTATAAAGTTCTTATTGAATACTTGGAAGACCGTCAGATGCTTGAGGATTATGTAGCAAGCAATAAGAGTTTTGCAGAATACGTTTTAAATAATCTGCCTAAAGTTGGTTACGAGGTAACACCTGGCGCTATCGCTATCTTCGCTGAAAGAGTTGGGCTTACGATGAAAGACGTGGCGAAATATTTAGGCGACGAACCAGTCCCGGTTACAAAGGCATCCAAAAAGTTATTTGATAAAGTCGGACAGATTGTAAAATACGGAAAAGCAGTAGGTTCGTTTTTCAATGTCGCGGAACTCAGCTATGGTATGTATGAAGATATGATAAAGAAAAATAAAACTGCCGGTGAGGCGGTTGCGCATAATTCGGGATCCCTATTAGCTGGGGTTGGAGGTACGGCATTAGTTGGTTTGTTTGTTTCTAATCCAGTAGAATGGGGAGCTGCCGGAATTATAGCAGGAGGTGTTGGAGCGACTATGCTATTCGAGTATGCATATGAAGTTAATTTCTTAGAGCTTCAGGACGGGTTGGATTGGATAGGTCAACAAATAGATTGGGCAGGCGAACAAGTAAATAATGGCTTTAATACGGTAAATCGTTGGGTAAACGATGCCGCGGAAGTCGTCGGCGAGGCTGTTACTGGTGCCCTTGACTGGATTAATCCGTTTTCCTGAAGAACTAATTTGCTATTTGAAAGGAAGTATTATTGAATGAACTGCGAGGTACAACATTTAGAAAAGAATAAACGTTATCGGATATTGATAATAAACGGTGAGCAATACATCCTTGATATGGAACGGTCCTTTTGGAAGACTATCTTTCCATTTTTTAATTGGATACTCCCTAGTACGGTATTTAAAGTAGAGGATTCTTCTGTTGTGGAGCGATTGAAAGAACCGAATAAAGAGAAAGTCGGTGGTTCATGGGTGATGTCTTTAGCTGGGATTGGTTACTTTCTTGGTATACTGCTGGCTCCTTTAATGGGTTATTTTGAGGTACCAATGTCTCCTTTAGTCAATGCGATGCTTTTGATGCTTGCTATAACTCTCGTCGCTATCTTGTATATGTCAATGAGTCATCGTCGAAAGAAGAAGTTGGAAACCATTGTAGACCTAGATAAACTATCCAGGTGTGAATTATGGATTCGTCCAAGCTCAAAAAAACAGGTATTCAAGTTGTTAGCAGCATTTCTCTGGTTTGTCGTGTTTAATGGACTATTTTTCATGGTTTACATTGAATCCGGGAATATTATGGTATTATTCGGTGTGTCGTTTTTCTTTTTATCTACTTATTATCATCTCGTATTACGGTGGAAGAAGGCTACACAACTGTTAGATTTAAAGGTTTAAAACATGCACATTCATTAATGGAGGACGCGAGAGACAAGCGTAAGAAGGAGTCGGTAAGATGACAGATGAAAGCAAACTATGGAACCTATTAATCACATCGTTGAGGAAGGCTGCCCGTCTAGGCATCATTATTCCGATTATATTTGCACTGACAGTGGTGATTACTGCTTTAACGGGAGTTTTCCTGCCGGATACATATGAGGGTTCCATCCAGGTGATGAAAATTGGCTTAAGTATCGGCTTTTCGATGATACTTGTTTTTTACCTGATCACTTGGTTCTCCTGTCTGGCTTTTTTGAGGGAAACGAAACAGCAGGATATTGCAGATGAAAAGCTGCGGAGACTGATTGTGATGAATCGTGTCAGCTGTATTATATTTATGATTCCCATCATCTGTTTCGTCGGCCTGTTTGGATTCTTTAAAGTGAAGACATTTGCGGAGGAAAAAGTGCAAAAAGGAACGTTAGACCAAATTTTATATCATTATTTCATTGATAAATAATGAAGCTTAGGAGAGATAAGAAGTATGAAGAAGATAATTGGTATCCTAGTAGTGGGAGTATTATTCTTATCCGCTTGTATCGATGGAGATACGGAAGAAGTTGAATCCGACAGCGGACAGACGGAAGAGACCACGGAGCAGGTGGAAGAGAGTAACGGACAATCCGAAGGGAATCAGGAAGAAGTAGAAGATTTGACATTACAGGTGACGAAAGTGGATGAAGAAGCAGGTGTCACCATTGAAAATAATGAGACCTATCAAACGCTTGATGAATTCGTCAAGGAAAACTCCAAGTATGGTGTACCGAATGACTTTTCCATGCTATCGGTCTCCATGGTGGAGGATGCGGAGGGGAATCAGCAAATGCTGTTCCTGGGAGTGAATCGGCTCGGAGCACCCGTGAAAAATATAACGTTTGATATCACGTTGGGCAGCACAGAAGGCGATATGGTCTGGGAGGACTTCCCAGTCACATTGGATGAGGAAATTGCAGGGGTATTAGAAAATAATGCAGCGATGCCGATCTTCCTGCCAGTCACTTCACAAGAGCAAATTGACGTGATGAACACCATCAGTCAGGAAAACCTTGTGATGGAGTTCAACAACTTCAACTTTGAAACGGTAGAACAATAGACATCATTAGAGCCTCACAGCAAGTGAGGCTCTTTTCAACAAAGCGATATGGCGTGCATCGAAACAAAGTACGCCGTATAACGGAAATGAGGGAGCGAGATGAAAGCAAGATATGTGCTACTCATAGCCTTTCTAAGTCTCTTCATCAATGGAATCAGTCTATATAACCTGCCGATTGGATATATATCCATCTTTATCATGTTGCTTGTGTTCATTCCCAATCTATTCATGAAGATCATTTCATTCGGAAAGAACAGAAAAGCACAGAGGACGGATCACATTCTGGTAAAAGCTGCGATTGATTTTGAGAAAAATACCCATTCGAAAGCCGCTTATATTTTTTGGATTCTGATGATGTATATCGCAGGCGGTGCGATGACTTTTTTCCAGATCCATCAATATGATTATATCGATGCCCTCGTCACGGGCAATATTCACTGGTCTGTTTTTTATACCGTTGCCCCATACTTGATTGGGACGGGATATGTTCTCTTTGCCGCAAGCCTAGTGATGATGACGATTCATTTCCGTAAAATTTTCCGTGAAGCAGGTATGTTCAAGAAACATGAGGGTTCCAAGTGTGTGGAAAGTAATGCAAATCATCCGGAAGATGAGTGAAGAGGATGTAGAACAGCCAGCGCAGTCGGCGACAATGAAAAAGTAATCTTAGAAATAAAGGTGTAGTTCTTATGAAGGATAAGAATGTACGGACGGGAAAATTATTATCAAGAATCGGCGGTATCATTTGTTTAGCTATCGCTGGTGTCATGCTTTTCATCAGTATGGTGACACCAGCAGCCCTTAATCTGAATGGAGAACAATACTTCGTAAGACTATGGGAGATGGCCAGTTACCCTTCAGCTTTTCTATTCTGGATGGGGATTTTATTTTATCTGGTTGTTTTAGGTCTGGCAGGGTATAGAGTCGAGTATGAAGACTAATCGAATGTTCAGTAAAACGAATATCAAACCATTTATACAAGACATGGAACATGTGATTAAAGCCGTTGAATTATTAACAAAATATCAAGCACTGCTAAGTTCGGATATTGATGTGTTAGAGCAAACTGGAGAGCAAATCCGGTAAAAAGATGAAGAGTTAGCGGCAATATCTACCCGAATTATTCATAGAACCATACACTCTAAATAAT
>NZ_JAXHDD010000100.1:0-6268 GCF_037072025.1 Pseudogracilibacillus sp. SO30301A
TTTTTATGTTCCTATTGACTTTTACTCATATAATTCGACAATTTCTTTGTTTAAAACATCCACGTTAATTTCTTCTATAACTGTATCCACTATTTCGTATTCTTCTTTTAATAATAAAATTCTTTTTACGCTTTCTTCTATGCGACTTTCTGTTATCTCACCAGCTAGAACAGATGCTTTTATCTGTTCAAAAACAGCTGTTATGTTCTCATAATTATGGGCTACTAAAACAATGTCTACCCCTGCTTTTATAGCATGAACTGCTGCTTCTCCTATTTTATAATTATTAGAGATAGCACCCATTGTTAAATCATCCGTCATGATGACGCCATCAAAATGAAGTTCTTCCCTAAGAATACCAGTAATTATTTCATATGAAAGTGTAGCTGGATCGTCTCCTATTTGAGGTAGCTTAATATGCGCCGTCATCACTACGTCAGCGCCTGCATCAATCGCAGTCTTAAAAGGGACTAATTCAATAGCTTCTAATTCATCCATATTTTTATCTATTACAGGCAATTCTTCATGGGAATCAATATGCGTATCCCCAAGACCTGGAAAATGTTTGATAACAGGAATTACTTGTTCTGCTTGCATTCCTTGCATCACTTCAACCCCGAGTTCTCCCACCAGTTGAGGATTACTTCCAAATGAGCGATCTCCAATTACAGGATTATTTGGATTGTTATTCACATCTATTACTGGGGCAAAATTTACTTGAAAACCAAAAGCTTTTACTTGCCTTCCCAATACTTCACCTGTTTTTCGAGCAAATTCCTTATCGTTTTTCAGACCAATTTCTTCGTTTGTTTGCAAATCGTATAAATTTGGTAATCTCGTAACGGTGCCACCTTCTTGATCCACACTAAGCAATAGCGGTATGTTGTTCTGTTTATTTTCAATTTTTAAATCATTTGATAAGTTTAATGACTGATTCGGTTCTTCTAAGTTAGCTGAAAATAAAATAAAACCGCCTAATTTATACGTATGAATCAATTTCTTTGATTGATTAGTCAAAATTGTACCGGTAATTCCACCAATAATAAGCTGACCGATTTTTTCATCCAAAGTCATTTTTTTAATTATTTTGGATATGTCATCAACTTCATTTTTATCCATACTAGCTTCAGTTTCTCCCTCTAATTGTTTCATCGTTGTAGTTATATTTTCTCGCTGCGGATTTGTTGGGACCAGGTTATGTGAACTTTTTCCAACATCCGCTTCTAATGTAATCATTGGATCTTGAGCCACAGTTAAAAATACAATCAAGCAAACGATTATCGCGATAATAGAAACTACAAATCTTTTCACCAAACCACCTCTGGTATAACGTGTCTTAAATATTGTCAGTTACTAAAATGCCTGCTTTTTTTAAAGCGTTACAAGCAGCATCAATTTTTTCTTGTGAATCTGATTCTATTGTATGTAAATGAATACCCCCGGTTAAAATTAATAGTGGAGCAGCATTATTTTGTGAAAAGCTCTGAACAAACTGTTCTACTTCATATCTACTTTTCACCATAAGAGAGCCGATCAATTCGCCATAAAAAGGATGTTCTACAATCACATCTACGACGGTAACACCGCAGTCTACCATAAGTTCAAGCTCTTTCTTCGTTTCCTCAGGTGTATGTTTACAAACAATCACTTTGCGAAATGTGTCATTCTGAGTTTTCTGTTGATAATACAAATATCCTCGACTAGTCGCAATGATCGGTTCTTCACTTGTTCTAAGTAAAGCAATATCTGTTACGATTACTTGCCTGCTTACACCTGTTTTTTCCGCAAGCATCTTTCCAGTTAGTGGTTTATCGTTTTGCTTAAGCAAATCAATAATATATTTTCTACGTTCGTCGCCGGTCATATTTATCCTTTTTCCCATTTATATTCCATCCCTTTGCTTTTGATGATTATTATTCCATCTTTTTATTTGTTCACATCTTATCACAGATTAATTAACTTGTTGATTGTTATACAGTGTCACTATTGAATATTTTCCCAGTAAGTTTGAATCAAAACTTGAAATGAGCTAAAATAAGATATGATAATGAAAAAGCAGAAATTATAATGTCTACAGGGGGAGCCATTCGGCTGAGAGTGAACAATTTGTTCTTACCCTTCGAACCTGTTAGTTAATACTAGCGTAGGGATGTAGTTTTTTTATGGGAAAAATTAGTCAATCTAAACGGATACCCATCAAGCTCCCCGTAGAATTGCTTTTTTGCATTAAAAATTTGGGGGAGTGTTAAATTAATGAGCTCGAACCGTACTTTATTTTTTATTGAAGTTGCCATTCTAACAGCTTTAGCATTGCTATTAGATATTATTCCTTTTTTAAAGTTTAAACTTTGGCCAGCTGGTGGTTCTATTTCATTAGCAATGATTCCTGTGTTCATACTGGCTTTTCGTTGGGGTATAAAAGGCGGAATCCTTTCAGGGTTCTTATGGGGTATATTGCAGATTGCAGTAGGAGATGCGTATATTCTTAATTTTTGGCAAGGATTAATTGAATATGGACTTGCATTTACTGTACTAGGCTTTGCGGGGATTTTTGCAAAATCTGTTCAACAGGCTGTAAAACAACAGAATAAAAAAGAGTTATTTAAGTTTATAATTGCAGGGATTCTTGTCGGCGGTTCATTACGTTTTCTTGCCCATTTCTTTGCAGGATTTATATTCTTTGCCGACTCAGTACCTGAAGGACAACCGGCTTGGCTATACTCCTTTATTTATAACTGTTCGTACATGATTCCAGCGATGATTATTTGCATTATTATTATCTATTACTTATTTAACAAACAACCGAGAATGCTACTTAAAAATTAAACTATATGTAAAAAATAGATAACCTATTTAATTAATGGTTATCTATTTTTTATTGAAAAATTTTAAACGCCTCGATTGAGCAACCAAAAATAATTGAAATACTATTGGAAAATTGTGGATAAAATCAATAAGATAAGTTCATCTACAGAGATCGAGATTCATACGATGCAAGAATTAAGCTTTATTCTTAAAGCACATGTGCGAAAAGAAGCACGAATTATTTTTCCAATGATTAAAAAGGCACTTCCCGAAGAAGTACTACAAGAAATGGTACCGTACTTACAGATTTTCCGAACGGGAAAGCCCATTGTCTTTAGACGTGGGATGAAAGTGAGGGCCAATATGGAGTGGTATAAAAAACGAAGGTTTGTACCACTTCGTATTTGAAATTATTTTTTCTTGAGATATGCATGAAATTAATGTTAAAAACGGTACAAACGTTCCTCTTTATGTTATAGCAGGAGTTGAGCAACTTGCAAACGAACACAGTTAAGCTAGAGCTTCAAAAACTGACAAAGAGAAAATGGCAATGTACCGTAAGATGACAGCGATAAATACCGCTTTTTCGAATTGGCTTTTAGGTTTTGATGAACTCCAAACAGCTACTTCGAAAGTACTTAAACGCTATTCGGATGAGCCATTTCCTTCACCTATTGTCAATCAAACGATTCGGACAGTAAAATCGAAAAAGAAAAAACAGAAAGCGAAAACGTTTTGTTGTATGTGGTGTAGCTTCAATAATTAAAACTTTAAGGTGGAAAGAGAAAACGGGTTATATAAAGTTTCTTTTCCAACACTAGAAAAGCTATCAAAGATTGGTGGAGCAAGACGGATTCATTTTTACTGATAAATTAATCAGATCTCACTCTTATTTCCTTATTTTAAGTTGTCCGCCCTTTCATTTCCTTTTACTGCGAATAAATTATAGTAGTGGCAAAAAGGAGGTGAATGGTTGGTGAAAGATAATGATAATAAAAAGGAGCTATATAACCTATCCAACCAAATGGTAGAAATTTTTATTAGCAATATATTCTCTAAAAATAACATTGATTTAGAAGAAGCAAAATCTAACATTACAGATGAGCAACGTGAATCACTAAAGCAATCAGTTGCAAAACTTAAAGAACAAGTAGAAGAATTCTTATACGAAAAGAATGCTACAAAGACAGTCACTGAAGATGAAGTGAAAAAGAAAGTTGAAAGTCCTCTTAGGGAACTTTTCTTGAATAGAAATAAACAAGCGGAAGAGTGAGCAGTTGATTAAATGGTTGAATTGATTGGTAAATTAGCGCACTCAAATAACTGCTTCGGTGCATTTAATGAATATATAGGAGGGATAAAATATGTATGATTACGATTACGACTATGATTATAAGTACAGTAATCGGTGGGTGGCACTAGATAGGGATTCAGAGCACCCAGTAGGAAGAGCATGTAAAAACGATTCGAATAATGATATCAATGACGCAGACCAGTATTCAGAAATCGACCAATCTTCCAATGAAACTATCATTATTAGAGATTCTTGCGAGATCACTGTAGAAACCACAGATACGAAAGTTGCCGCTTCTTTACAGGCAGCATTACAGGTTGCCATCGCTGTCGTTATCAATATTACAATAGCAGATAGCAGCCGTGCAGAAAAAGTCACACAAGAACTTCTAGAAATGTCTCAAATCAGGCAAGCAAACAGGCAAAAACTTGTCATTGAGAACTGTCGCGAAATTGATGTTACTACTACTGACACAGACGTAGCAATTTCCTTACAAGTTATGCTCCAAATTCTTGTTGCTCTTTTTGCACAGCTGGGTATCTTATAAAAGGATACTACACTATATTTAATGCTAATTAGTTTGTCTATGTTCCAAATACTGCATTATTTAATCTTGGCAATTTCATTTAGTTGGAATTGCCAAGGTTATTCATGTTTTAAAGAGCAAAAGCGAACCGCAAATACAGCGAATTTTCTTGTGGACGCAACTCCATATGCAAAACAGCTGGTAGAGAAGTATTCAGTTAAAAGGATTATTTCCCCTCAGCAACGTCTTTAAATATTTCGTAAGAACGTTTTTGTTTTTCTTGATCGTAGATATACGTGACAGCCATGATTTCATCAACATTGTATTTTTCCTGAAAATTCGTCAATTGTTTACGAGTAGAATCCTTGTCTCCAGAGAAAGTCACACTAATCATCGATGAAACTGCTGCCTTTTCTTGTGGACTCCAAAGTTCATCCATATTATCAACAGGCGGTACTAATGGTTCCTGGTCTCCTCGGACAACATTTAGGAAAAATTGCTGTAATGTTGTTAACTCCCTTTTTGCTTCTTTATCACTTTCTGCAGCAATTACATTAAGACATGCCGTCATATGCGGAGAATCTAAATAATGAGATGGTTTGAATTCTTTACGATATATGGAAATTGCTTCTTCCATATATCTTGGCGCGAAGTGGGAAGCAAATAAATATGGTAATCCTAGTTCAGCTGCTAAATATGCTGAGTTTGGAGAAGAACCTAATATATAAAGTGGTACATTTGTATTAATAGCTACATTTGCTTTTACATGTCCTTGATCTTTCGCTGACCCGAAGTATTGCAAGAGCTCCTGGATATCTTTTGGAAAAGAATATACAGAATCCTCATTATGAGATCTTCTAAGTGCACTTGCAGTTAACATATCTGTACCTGGAGCTCGCCCTAAGCCCAAATCTAAACGATTAGGATAAATGTTTGCCATCGTTCCAAATTGTTCTGCTACAACTAAAGGAGCGTGATTAGGTAACATTATCCCACCAGCTCCAACTCTAATTTTTTCAGTATGTTCTAATATATGTTTAATCAATATAGACGTAGCTGAACTTATTAAAGAAGCGGTATTATGGTGTTCAGAAATCCAATAACGTGTATACCCCATTTCCTCAGTCGCTTGCGCCAAATTAACCATGGAATCAATCGCTTGTTTTATACTTTCGCCTTTTCGAAGAGGTCCAAGATCTAAAACTGAAACGGGTATATGAATGTTTGCCATTATTATAATTCTCCTTTTTGAAACCTTTTTCTGATTTACATTTTAACAAACAATTAATTAAATAGCAGATTCCGTGATTACTGTTCTTTTTGTAAAGAATATAAGTTAAGAGAATTATAAATTATTACAGATAAATATCAACTAATCCAATTTTATACTCCCAAATGATAATGAAGCTAAACTTTGACAATAAATGATTATTTCCTGGGAAATATCTAAAGTTTTTACATTATTAGATATGCTTTTTATTAAATGCTATCAACAAATTATCTTAGCGTACCTTTAAATAATCTATAATCCTACATTTCGAACCTGTGGATAACTAATGTTATCCACAGGTTCCTCCGCAATTAAATGACAAATAATTATAAAAATGGGTTACTAATTTTTAGTTTTATCCAAAATAGATAAT
>NZ_JAXHDD010000101.1:0-5995 GCF_037072025.1 Pseudogracilibacillus sp. SO30301A
AAATAGCATCAGGGTTTCCAATTCCTGACATTGCTTTACTGTGTCACCTAACGGGTATACTTTTCTTCTAACCCATCATTTTGGTAACCCTATAATCACACGCTAACTTTAACGAAGACCATCCTTTACTTTGACTAGCACTAAACTTAACCCTTAATGTCAATTCTTCTTGTTCTTGATTCCAAAGCAAAGTTGTTTGAATTAAAGTAGGTGTTTTTGACAATACTCTTATCTCATCTTGAATTGTGTTATAATCCAAAATATAGCTTTCATTTTGAGCGTATATAGTAAGGACTACAGTTGAGTTTCCAAGTAAAGATATTATTCCTTTTTTCAACTTATCTTGTGGAGCTCGCACTAAATTTTCACCTAATGCCTCTGAAACTGTCTCCAAACTTTCTTGATGGCTTACTTCATTGTTGTTAAAACGCTCTTTAACTTTTTCAACAACCAATGCTAAGGATCCTATATCAAAATAGTGTGGTCCTAATATCTGACCTATACCCGGATTTTTTGTTGTAATTTTTGAATTCCTTTTCGCGATTGCTTTTAGTGAAAATGATTCTACAATATATTTTTTATCAACTTTCAAAATCAATTGTAAATCACTAGTGTCTAATCGATTTTGAATATAACTATCTCCGACTAATTGTATACTATCAATTTCATAATCATTATATTTCTTTTGTAAATATGTATATAGTTTGCTTATACTTATATTAGAAGCCAGCTTAATATCCATTAATTCCTTATGTGTTATTCTAGGTGCATATTTTATTAACATGTCAACAAACGATTGTTCATTTACTTGATTAACTTGTGAACTAGTTTTCAAAATTCTATAGTAAATCATTGCTTCATTACATTTGCCAATGGCATTACTTTTATTTTTTGTTTCTAGTTGCTTGTGTTCATTTATAATTCTTTCAAACTCTGAAATAGATTCCAAGTTTTCCTGAATCAATTTATCCTTTTCAGGGAAAGCTTCATAACTAGTCGCTAACTTTATTGACGAATTCGGACTACTTTCGAATTTAAATCTTAGAGTTAATGCTTCACTCCCCAACCGAATTCCAACTGTATCGTTACCTTTTTTATATATTTGCATCTCTTGACTAAAGTTAACATTTGACTTCCATTCCTCAACACTGAAACATTTGTTCTTATTCGTGTATCGTGTTATAATATTAACAGTATTCATAAGCATTAATTCATTAAAGGCATCTGCTATCCCAAACGCTCCACCATTATATTCATTTTTCAATAATTCAAAACAATATTCTCATAGTTCAAAAAGAAAACTCGAACGATATAGAGAAATTTCTTCCGTGAATTTCGGATAGTATTGTTTAACCATTTTTCTTAATATCGAAATACTATCATAAATTTTAGTTTTTTCTTTCTCCCCTACAACTTTGGTTAAAAATTCTTTATATGCTTTATTAAAGAAATCATTAAAATATAACTGCAGGTCTTTTGACTTAAAGTATTTTTTCAAAAAGCTTTTTGCTCCCAAATTCTTTGGTTGAACAGATGCTGTACCGCGTATTAAAAAGAGTTCTAACTTAATCTTTGTTTGGTCTCTTAAGTTAATAGTTAAATCCGGATGATCGTCGGGAATTGGCATATCATATTTATTTTGTACCGATTGGATATCTGGATACAAATTTAGTATATATTTAACAGTTTGTATAGTTGTATCATCATAGTCATCTAAGGTTTTATTCAATATTGTTCGATTCAATGCATCACTTACATTTAATACATGTTTTTTTCCAATAGTCGATGCTTTCTTCACATTCATCCCTCTAATCATAAGGTTTTTACATATTTGAAAAGTTCCATAATTTATTTAAGTGCTTTTTTCTAATTACACATGTTAAACTATATATTAGCTACTGGAGGTGCTCAAATTGAAAATTGCGAGCCGCGGAAGAGCGAAATACCGTCCCTTACAAAACTATGATAAATCAAAAGTAAAAGAATTACTAATGCGAAAAATACAACAAGAACAAGATAAGGTTAGCAAATTGCCCCATGAAGAGTTTTTTCCATTACATTATCGACATGACAAGCTAAATGTTGTTAGCTTATTTTCTGGGTGTGGGGGACTAGACCTTGGTCTAGAACTAGCAGGTCTAGATGTGGTTCTTGGTAAAGAAAAAGTTAATCAGTTATTAAAAAACAAACTAGATTTTATGAACCAAAGAGAAAAAAGTTTATTTCATACTATATATACGAATGATATTTTTAAAGAAGCAAATCAGTCATATCAACTAAACTTCCCTAAAACAATCTTACAACACGAGCGGGATATTAGAAAAATTAAAGACTTTCCTGATTGTAATATTGTGCTAGGCGGTTTTCCGTGCCCAGGATTCAGTGAAGCAGGACCGCGTTTAATTGATGATGAACGTAATTTCTTATACATTCATTTTATACGAAGTCTCATTCAAGCAAAACCACGTTTTTTCATTGCCGAAAATGTAAAAGGACTATTGACACTTGGAAAAGGAGAGGTTGTTAACCAAATCATTCAAGACTTTGAATCGGCTGGCTATAATGTAATATATAAATTAGTAAATGCTAGGGATTACGGGGTTCCTCAAATGCGTGAACGAGTTTTTATTATAGGTGTTCGAGATGATATGGATTTTAATTATGAATTTCCTGCTCCTACTCACGGAGAAGAACCTGGACTACAACCTTTTGTTACATTAAAAGACGCCATTTATGATTTAAAAGATAATCCAGGTGACTTTTTTGAAGGTAGTTTTTCTCCAATCTATTTATCTCGTAACCGTAAAAAGAATTGGAATGAGCAAAGTTTTACAATACAAGCCTCTGGAAGGCAAGCGCCTTTACATCCAGGAGGAGAGCCAATGAAGAAAATCACTGCTGATCATTGGATTTTGCCAGGCAATCAAGACGATCATCGAAGACTATCTATCAAAGAGATTGCACGCATACAAACTTTTCCAGATTGGTTTGAATTTTCAGATGGAAATAAACAGTCTATAAGTAAGAATGGAAGACTTGATAAAATTTACAAACAAATTGGTAATGCTGTACCTGTTGAACTTGCAAGAGCGATTTCAACCCCAATTGCTAGGTGGACAATGAAAAATCTTCATCTAGTAAAAGAAGATCATCATTCTAGTCCAAGACAATTAAACTTATTTGAACAAATTAACCTATGAAAAATCCTCTCACAAGGAGAGGATTAAATAAAATAGATAATGAAAAGGTTGCTATATAGGGACTTAATATATAAATGTCAAGATAAGGCTATCATCATTTATATAATAATCTTCGAACCGAAACTTGGAGTTAACTGCTTTAGTGTCATAGTTGTTTCAAGTCCTTCTCGCTCATATATTGAAGATTTAATTTCAGCTCAATACAAGTATTGTGCAAAGGTTTATTTTATGACATAAATAGGGTATACTTTATTTAGATGATCATAACATAATAAAAGACAAAGACCGTCCTGCTGGAAACATGGACGGTCGAGCGTGCAACAGCCCTTCAAGGGGGCAACTCGCAAACAAATTGGAAATAACTACTCTATTTGCTCGTTAGGCTCAAAGGGTGGTTATTTTCTTTTTTCAGATAATACAGAAACATTCGTTTCTATTTTAAAAGAAAATAAAAACGAGGTTTGCACTCAGACAAACCTCGTTTTTATTAATACTATTAATTGGACTTACATCATTCCCGGCATGCAATAGGGCTTTTTATATGTTTTTTTACTGTATCAATAACATTGATTTAATTGTATTTATAGAAAAATCGTTTCATACTTCATCTAGTATAATCATTTCATTTTTGCCCAATTGTTGCCCAATAATAAAAACCATAATAGCAATAAGTACTACCATGGTTCTTCTCCTGAGTCTAAAAATTCATTAATTTTTAATAGTGCATTTCTTAAATCAAAATCTACTAATTGACCAATATAATCATTTTTATCAAAAACATTTGCTTCAACAGTTGCAATGTTATTTGCTTTAACATATGATTCTTTATCTAAACCTGCATTTCTCCACTGGAATATAGGGGATTTCCATTTATCGTATTTACCTTCAAAATCCTTTATTTCTGCTCCCGTGATAGTTGCAAAAAATGCAATCATAGGAGTATCGCCATCAAAATCATAAATGACAACTGGCCTTGTTTCAACTTCAGACGTTTCAGGGTAAGTAACTGTTAGCCAATATACATCACCAACATTTAATTTCATGCTTTACTTTTTAAATTCTTCAAACCACTTAACTTGTTTAGGGTCTTTTGAATCGATCTTAACTTTCCCATTTACTGAATTTAAGTGTGGAATTCTTCTTGTATGATTTTTTGATTTTATGCTCTTTCTGAGTTCTGCTACAGTCATATCCTTATCCCCTTTGCTTCTTTTATCGTCATTATTCATACATATCACATCCTTACTTATATGTATGAATAGTATCGCTGACGATTGTCAATAAAATACCTATGTTTGAAAAACGTCTTTGAAAACATCTTGTACTTTAAGTATATCATCTTCATACTAAATGTAAACCTTATAAGGTTAAATGTGCATTGAATAACTCAATTTACACCTGATTGTTACTATGAACAGTTTTTTTCTCATTCTGTGGAAATTTTAAATCAGTTACATTATTCAAGTATGAAAAATCTTTATTTACATTCCTTTTCATGAAGTCCTCAAGTTCAAATGTAGATACCTTTAACCTTCCTAGTTTCAATGCCTTGAGATGGTCATGCCTAACAAGAGCATAAGCATCATTTTTACTTATACCTAATATCTCAGCTACTTCAGTTATGGCATGAAGTCTATTAACAGTCATTTGAAGTTTCCTCCCTCTAGTTACTATTATATCCACTTGTAACAGCTGCATCTATTTTACCTCTAACCCTATTTATGTACTTTTGAACAGATGATTTACTTATACCTAAAATATGGTCAGTATCTTTCATGCTCTTCTGGTGAATAACATGTAAGAAGAAACATTCTTTCTCTCTATTGGATAGCCCGGGAACAAGATCTTCTATAATTTCCCTATATGTTTCCTCAATTTGGATTATAGTTTTATCTCCTAAAAAGAAGTTCATAAGATCGGGTATAGTCTCTAATTGCTCTAAGTTATCAAACAATATACTACGTTCATCACCTTTACCAATCCAGTGTATTATCCTGGTCAAGTTATTTGATTTAATAGCAGTCATTTCCACGGGGAACAGCTCCTAACCTTTATATTAACTCAGTAGCGTTGCATAAAAATTTTCCTAGCTTGTCAAACATTTATATTTGGAATTAACTTCTAATCAATCAATTCATAGAATATTCAGACATCATTTATTTCTGTTTTAAGAAAAAAAGACAATGAGACTTAAAGGTAGCTCTTTTTCCATTTTTTTCAGTTATTTAAATGATAGGATCGTAGGTTAGATCATCCAAATGTGAAACATCTCCCAATTCATATTGTGCTAAGGTCTCTTCAAAGATACGTTGATGTTGAAGTCACCGTCGCCCCTTGGAAGATCGGTCTGGCTTCTTGAATAACTCGGAGATAAAAGTTGTAATTTTTTTGACCAATTAGTCAGTTACCCAATTCATCATTTCCAGTAGGGTTCCTTTATATCCTAGGTCGTTCTTCATGAGTATGTTTATCACGAGATAAATCTGATTAAATACAGCATTTTGGCTTTTACCGTAATTAGGTATTTTTTTGTATACCTTTTTTCATTTCAATAAAACTATTGAAAGTATTTCTAAACAAATAAGTTTACCTGTTAATTATGCCCTCCCTAACGAGATTGCAGAGTATAATAGTAAATGGAAAAGGACGCTTCCGACAAAACAATGAGTTTATTCGGAAACATCCTTGAAAAAATCAGTATTTAAAATAAATGTGATATTTTTGTGTTATTTTCACTAAAATCACAACTTTTTAAAGCTATACACATTGATACTTCAATGTTTTCAAGCTTGTTC
>NZ_JAXHDD010000102.1:0-5919 GCF_037072025.1 Pseudogracilibacillus sp. SO30301A
TCTGTTTTAGCTTTCAAGATTTGATGAAATAATGGTTAGGTTTTCCCTTTCATTAATCATATGTTTGTTCTTTGACTAGGTAGCATGAGCCGAAAAGGAAAACGCCGTTCACTAAAGTGTTCGGCGTTTAAATTGATGATTACATGAAGAAAGCTTTTTTAAAACCTATCTTTCCCGTGGCTACGGTTCATGTTACCCGTGTAGCATAGTAGGATTTATCGACATTTCAACTAAACGAATAATTAGATAAGGTACTAGCTTAAAGATAAGTATCTTTTTAAGAAATGGAATTAGATTCCTTCTGTATATGACCTGAATAACAGTTATTTTATATACATAAGTTTATCTATTTGACCTTCACACAATGTCAAGGTTTATACTACTCATATACAAGGAGGTTATCCAATGAAAATCAGCGAACTTTCTGATCAGACAGGTGTAAGTATGCGTTCACTTCGTTATTACGAAGAAAGAGGATTGATCCAACCCAAGCGATTGGATAATGGCTATCGTGATTACGATAAATCTATTTTAGAACAGGTGAAAACCATTCGATTATATTTTAATTTGGGTTTAAGTACAGATGAAATAAAAGAAATTGTGGATTGCGATCCATTTGTTTTTCCTTACGAGCAATTGATATGTAATGACGTGATGGAGCTTTATCAAAATAAATTAGTAGAAGTAGAACATCAAATAAACACACTGAAAGACGTGAAAAGTCGTTTGAAAAATAGAATTAAAAAAGTAGAGGAATTAAGAGAAACAATGGATAGGAGTAAAGCGAATGACGAAAGCAAATAATAAATGGATTCTGATAGCGCTATTTATCAGTGTGTTTACGATTGGCACTTCAGAGTATGTGATTATGGGTATTCTGCCTGTTATTGCCACGGATTTAAGTATTACCATTCCTACCGCTGGATTGCTGGTAACAGGCTATGCATTAGGTGTGGCCATCGGCAGCCCGTTAGTAACCGCAATGACAAGTCAAAATTCCTGAAAAAAGTTGTTAGTCGGGTTAATGATCTTTTTTACACTAAGTAATGCGATAGCAGCATTATCATCCAACTTTGGTTTGTTAATGTCTGCAAGAATTTTGTCTTCCTTGATTCATGGAACTTTTTTTGCGGTTGCTACCGTTGTTGCCAGCAAAACAGCACCACAGGATAAACAAGGCTCTGCCATTGCTACCGTTGCTGCTGGTTTAACACTTTCTACCGTTTTAGGGGTTCCGTTTGGTACATTTATAGGTCATGCTTGGGGATGGCAGACTACTTTTTGGATTGTGACGGCTCTTGGTATTGTGGCAGCAATGATGTTAATTGTACATATTCCAAGTCAAATCAAATTCCAATACCAGTCCTTGAAGTCTGAATTAGGAGCTTTTAAAAATCCGCAAATTATTCTCGTTCTATTGATTACTGTTTTTGGATATGGCGGAATTTTTGCTTCCTATACTTATATTGCACCACAACTTGAAACATTTGCAGGCTTTTCAGCAGAAGCAATTACCACACTTTTATTTCTATTCGGGGTAGGGTCATTTCTTGGAACTGTATTGGCAGGAAAGCTTGCTAATCGATCGTTAATGCCGACATTATGTATTACATTAGTATTGTTAACCATCATTTTAGTATTGTTCACATGGACGGTTCATGATAAAACGCTTGCTTCGATAACTGTTTTTATCTTTGGATTTACAGCTTTTGCGACCGTACCATTATTACAGACAAAAATTGTTCAAACTGCCAAAGAAGCTCCTACCTTGGCAGCAGCAGTTAACATCTCCGCATTTAATTTAGCTAATGCCATCGGTGCTTATCTTGGTGGAGAAACGATACGTGCAGGTTTTGGAATGGCTTCGGTTAACCTTACAGGTGCTATCATTACGGCTATAGGGGTTGTCTTTTCTATTATTCTATTGATATATGGAAAGAAATTGAGTGAAGCAAAAAGTTAAACAGGAACAAAATAAAAGCATATTATGGTGAAAATACAAATTTAATCCTGACTATAGCTAGTTCATTAGTGCTGTTAATAGTTCTGCATTAAAAATAGATTGTAGATTGGTTCTTAGTTTGCTTTAACTAATTCTGAATGACCTTTCCAATTACAGTATTAAAGATGTAAGTGATCTGGTTTTTTGAATATACAGTATACTTATTCACTTATCAATACAACATAAAACCGTTGTTTGTTTAGAGTGCAAAAATATATAACCAGTTAATAATCAAACGACGGTTTGAAAATAAGAAGAATAAAACCGCCGTTTTTACTGAAAACAGAACTTTGGAGGGTGTATTAAGTTCGTCCTTTTTTAGGACACGGCGGTATGAAGGGGGATATCACCGTGTTTATTTTTTGGACAAGCAAAGGAGCTGACATTTTCTGATCTCACACCACATGAAGAAAATCAACTCTATACCTTAGATCAGCAATATGAAGAGGAAGAAGAACAAAGTTTTCAAGTGGCTGGAAAGAAAATCACTCCGAAATTACTTGCTGAAGCGATGCGTATTCTGCCAAAAGAAAAGTGTATCACTGTCCTTCTATACTATTTCTTTCAACTGTCTGATGTGGAAATTGGTCAACTACTCAATATTCCACGCAGTACTGTTCAGTATAGACGGACAAACTCTTTTGAACGGTTAAATCAATTTTTGGAGGAACATGCAGATGAATGGATGATTAATTCTAATATTGAAAACAACGAGCGTGGTTTATTGCCGTACCCAATTGTTTTAGCTGCAAATAAGGGTGATCCAGAAGCAATGAAAGTAGTTATTCTGCATTATGGAAGCTACATGACAAGCCTTTCCATGCGTAAGCTCCGTGATCAGCATGGGGATATCTATTGGGGCATCGATGAGGATACGCGTGATCGTTTACGTTCAAAGCTTATGCAATCTGCTTTAACTTTCAAGATTTGATGAAATAATGGTTAAGTTTTCCCCTTCATTAATCATATAGGATTAATAGAATCATAACAAAAAGTGCTTCCACCCTTTTTATTCAGAAACTGAAGGAATGGAAGCATTCCCGTTATAATTGATATACTTTTAAAGTTAAGCCAACTTTAGAATTTTAATAGTTTTGTGTAGACTTCGCTTTAAAGTTGTCTTCTTTGGTATGGTAGTTCATTCACTAATGTTGGGAGCCCTTTTTTATTTAGTAATTGGATTTATATAAAAGATTTTTGACAATTGCTTTATGAAGATATATACTTATAAATAATGTTAGTTAGTGATAACAAACATATTTCTTTAAAAATGTTTGTTAATTTCAATTAGGCACATTGCTTCTTTCGTTAACGAAGAAAAGTTAAATCTTATTAAAATGTAAAATGTGGGGTGCACTTATGAAAGAAAGAAAATTAAGTACAGCAGATCGTATACTTCAATCGGCTCTTCAATTAATGAAGAATAAGGGATTTAATTTAGTAACGATAAAAGAAATAGCTGATGCAGCAAATGTTAGCGAAATGACAGTATTTCGTCATTTTGAAACAAAAAAGGGTGTTTTAGAGGCTGCAATTGAAAGAAACACAGTTGTTCCCAGTTTTAAACAAACCCTTGATAAAATTATTGTTTGGGATTTAGAGAAAGATTTGCTTCAGATAGCTTATTTATATCTTGATCTCATGGAACGTAATGAATCCATTTGTCTAGTTGCTGTTCAAGAAAGAGCATCTATGCCTGAATTAGCTGATTTAGTATCTGAAAACACAGAACAATTAAAAGGTTATATTACAACGTATTTTAATGCGATGCAGGAAGAAGGAAAGATGGTTCCATCAAATTCCTATACACAAGCATCTACGTTTTTAGCAACTTTGTTCAGTTACTTTATTTCTACGGCATTATGGGGAGAGAAATTTGTTAATGTACCGAAAGAGGAATTTATAAAGAGCAGTGTAAAAATATTTTGTTATGGACTTCATAATAAGTAAAGGAGGTGTTAAATTTGGCAGATTCCAATACTCGTGTCCATCAATCGAGACAAGTCTTTCTCATTTTGGCATGGATATATGCTATTTGTATTGTTGCCCAAACGCTGATTGCTGGTATGGCGGTTTTCAATAACTATGCATATTGGGAATACCATACAACATTTGTTATTTGGTTTCAATTTATTCCCATTATTATGCTAATACTGGCTTTTACAGGACAGCTTTCCAAAAAAATTCGCTGGCAGGTTGTTGGTTTATTCCTTCTTATTGTGCCTCTCCAGTATGTCAGTGTTCATGTTCCTGTTATAGGAGCGGTACATCCAGTTGTACCATTAATTCTGTTTTGGCTCATTCTGCTTATCATAAAGCAAGTAAAGCGAGGAAGCAAAGTTAATAAATAATAAGAGTGGAGATTGAGATAAAAAAGTAATATTTGGTATGTCATCTTTATAGCCGTGTTTCTGTTAGTAGCGTGCGGTTCTGATACAGAATCAAACGAATATAATGGAGCAGAAGAAACAACAAACAAAAATATAAAAGCGGTTGTTATCGAAGCTTTTAATAGAGATTAATCAAGTAGAATATACTGTTTCAGCTGGAGAGGTAGTCATTCATCCCGCTAATGAGGTAAGGGCATAGTGATATGGTAGTCACATTAGTTGTTCAATAAATGTTACTAAAAAATTTTTATAACAAATGTTAGTTATCGATAACTAACTAAATGTAATGGAAGGTGTTTAATATGAAAGTTGTTTTATTTGGAGCCACTGGTGATACAGGTAAACCATTAGTGAGACACTTACTTTTGGAAGGTCATGAAGTAACAGTAATTGTACGTAAACCAGAGAAGTTTGATTTGTCTGGAGAACGTCTAGAAGTTGAAAAAGGTGATGTTTTAAAGCCATCTACCATAAAAGGAAAGCTAACTGGGAAAGAAGCTGTCCTTTCAGTACTTGGTGGAAATCACCGTCAGCCTACAACGGTTTATTCGGAAGGGATGGAAAATATAATCAATGAAATGGAGAGAGCAGGAGTTAAGCGATTGGTCTGCTTATCTGCTGAAACGTTGAAGTCGAAAGAAGAATCTTCATTTACAGAACGTATACTTGTCATTGTATTATGGAAAGTATTTCATAATCTATATAGTGATATGGAACGAATGGAAGAAAAGATTAAAAAAAGCACCATTGATTGGACGATTGTTCGGCCGCCTTATCTAACCAAAGGAGCACCAAAGGGACATTATCGAATGAATCTTGATAAGCCTATACCGAAAGGAAAAGGACGAATAACTCGATCAGATTTGGCTTTAGCTATGATCCATCTATTGAAAAATCCAGATTCTATTCATAGCATCGCTTATGTATGTACAAATTAAATAATATATTTTACAGAAGGGATAAATGTAATAATGGTAAATTTCACCTAAAGTAAATGGACTAAGCATATGAGTAAAATAAATAATATTCTCCTATGGAGGGGACGTTGACTGTAACAGGGACATTTCGGAGAATACTACCCCTTTTTGTTATCTTACATCTTGCTGCATTGGTAGGCACTTTTTCAACGATTGCAGCACTTGGATACAGATGACCAGTAAAATTTCAAGGATATTTCATGGGTAACAGCCTTGATATGCGGAGAGATGGCAGGGATAGCATTAGTAATCAAGAAAAAAGTAGATGTACCACGCATAATTATTTTTACTCGGTATGAAGGCTGGTTCCTTTGAGGTTTTGCTACCTATTTTGAGGCAACAGTCAGTTGTTGCGTTCATCACCCTTTTTGCCAACTAATCAGTACGTGTGGCACGTAGCAGAATTCAGGTTCTCCTTGTTATTCTGTAAGGTTACCTTGTCTTTGTATTGCATAACATAACATTAATATCTAAGAATTTTTCCCAACTGTCTATTTTCAGTTGGGTTTCTTTTTTCTAAAAAACTTCTCTCAAATCTTTGGCATTTCAT
>NZ_JAXHDD010000103.1:0-5630 GCF_037072025.1 Pseudogracilibacillus sp. SO30301A
TGGGTAATGTTATAATGAAAATAAATAATTAATATTTAGAAATGGCGGTGATGATATGTTATCTCAACAAGAAATCCTTAATGAATTATCAGAAAATTTGAATGTGTGGAAAGAGAAATATGGTGTGAAGCGCATTGGCATATTTGGTTCTTACAGCCGCGGAGAGCAAAAAGAATCCAGCGATATTGATGTGATAGTAGAATTTAACGATACAGACTTGTCTTTTGATAATTACATGGACTTAAAATTCAACCTTGAGGACAATTTTCAAAAGCTAGTAGATTTAGTCATAGTAGATGATATTAAACCCGCTTTAAAACCCATCATTTTAAGGGAGACTGTATATGCAAAGGGAGCCTAGGGTTTTTTTAGAAGATATTTTATGTGCGGCAGTTAAAGTTGAAAAGTTCACTCGAGGGGTATCCTATGACGATTTTTTAGATAATGATTTAATTTCTGATGCGGTCATTAAGAACATTTTGGTAATTGGAGAAGCAGTCAAAAATGTTCCAGAAGAAATCCGAAAAATGAATCCTCATGTTGAGTGGAGGAAGATGGCTGGAATGAGAGATGTGATGATTCATGGATACTTTCAATCTCTAGTAACAATTTTGATTGAGTCACGTGATCACCTTCTTAATTAATATAAAAAATTGTAACATACAAGGGAGGAATTGTTATGAAGCATGCATTAGTTATTGGTGGAACAGGTATGTTATCAGGTGTATCACTTTGGTTATTAGATCAAGGCTATCATGTGTCGGTAATCGCAAGGAATGCTAACCGAATGAAAAATCTAATAGAAAAGACAAATTTAAAATGCAACATTACACCAATACTTGTAGATTATACAAAGGATGATGAATTACACAGCAAGTACAGGCAACGATAGAGCGAAATGGCAGTATTGATATGGTTGTAGCATGGATTCACTCAACAGCTCCAGATGCACTTGGGATTATAGCTAAAGAGGTTTCAGGCAGTGAAAAAATATGGGAGTTATTTCACGTTTTAGGTAGCAGCACAGATTTAAACAAAATAAAAAGAGGAGTTACAATGCCAAAAGGCTGCATATATTACCAAATTCGATTAGGATTTGTTATTAAGGACAATCGTTCAAGGTGGTTAACAAATAAAGAAATTTCAGACGGGGTAATTGCATCCATAAAAAAGAGAAATAAAATACGAACTGTTGGACAAATTGAACCTTGGGAAAAACGGCCTTAAGAGCTTTGAACATACAGATATGAAGATTAACGCTAAATTGCCAGCTAACAGAAGAACGTTAACAAATTAATTTACAGTTGAGCGGAAAAGAAATTTGATTGATAAGAAAATATATTGACGTTATAATTGCGGCATAATAATGTACAAAAGGAGGGCGGTATTATGCCTGAAATTCGCCCGATAAAAGATTTAAGAAATACAACGAAAATCTCTGAACTCTGCCACCAAATTAAAGAACCAATATTCATCACAAAGAATGGTTATGGAGATATGGTTATTATGAGCATGGCAACCTATGAGAAGCCAAGTTGGAGTTATACCGAAAATTAGCTCAAGCAGAAGCTCAAATTAAAAATGGGGATGGGCTGTTAGATGGAGAGAAAGTCTTTAAGGAACTAAAGAAAAAATTTGCCAGAAAATAAATATAAAATTAAGATTGCACCTAAAGCTTTTGAAGATTTGAATGAAATCTATAGCTACATCTCAGATGAGCTTTACAATGAAGATGCAGATGATGACCCATTGACCAAGATTGAGACAAGTATCATGAGGCTAGAAGAATTCCCGTATTCTTGTAGTTTTGTAACAGATGAAATATTAAAAAATAAAGGTTATCGTAAGCTCATAATTGAGAATTATATTTCATTTTATCTAGTTTGGGAAGAAGAAAAGCAAGTTGTTGTCATGCGTGTTCTTTATGGAGGGCAAAAATACCAAGATCTTATATAGTTTAAATCAGCCTAAATCGGCACATTATTCCAGACCAAGAGTTAAACGTGAGGTGAATGAGAACAACAAAGATGCGATTATCGCTTCTCTAAAGAGAAAAATTAAAAAGCTAGAAGAAGATAATACAGAATTACGGAAACAGTTGAAATTCGCTTATGCAGAGGTATATAAAAAAGTTTAGTTTATGAACGAGAACGGAGTTCTCCGTCCCTGTTTGTTCAACAATCGGGCCATTTAATGGAATAAGATTGGAGTGAAACATAATGGCAACAGTTGATAATATAATTCAAAACGTAACAAAAGAATTAGCTGGACTGCCAGGTGTGATAGGAATCGTGTTAGGTGGATCTAGGGCAAGAAGAACTCATAGTCCGGATTCTGATATAGATATTGGGATTTACTATGATGAATCAGAAGGATTTAATACCAATGATATTGAAAAATCAGCATTACATCTTAATGATGAAAAAAAAGACCATTTAATAACTTCTTTAGGCGAATGGGGCGAATGGATAAATGGTGGTGGCTGGTTAGTTGTGAACGGTTACCATGTAGATCTTATTTTTCGTGATATCAAACGAGTCAATAAAGTAATTGATGATTGTCTGTCAGGTTTAGTATCCATTCATTACCAAACAGGACACCCTCATGGTTATTTGAATGCCATGTATATGGGCGAATTAGCTATTTGTCATGTTTTATCTGATCCTGAAGGCATATTAGCCGGATTAAAAAGGAAAACGGAACCCTATCCTGAAAAGTTAAAAAAGGCAATGATTGAATATTTTTCTTTTGAAGCATCTTTTTCCCTTATGTTTATGGAAGCCAACGCTAATAAAGATGATATTTCATATATGATGGGTCATTGTTTTCGAAGTATATCCTGTTTGAATCAGGTTCTTTTTGCAAAAAATGGGATGTACTGTATCAATGAAAAGAAGGCTGTATCCATGATTCAAGATTTTCCAATAAAGCCTATGAACTACAAAAAACGAATTGATGAAATTGTTTCCTTCCTTTCAACAGATAAGGATAAGGCAAACCAAGTTGTAGATAATCTAAAGGAAATAATTTCAGAAACAGAAGCATTATAGACTTCCGCAAACGGCGCTTTAATTGAATAAAAGAACATATATTATACATGACAAATATGTGCTCTTCTTTATTTTTAAGGATTTTATAATTTAGGTCTTGATAAATTTTAAAGCTACAAATAACGGGTAAAAAAACTATTATAATGGCTAACGGGCGCTTAACTTAAATAAAGTTTAGCGTCTGTTTTACTTTTTTAGAACAGATAGTGGTCAATAGGAGGGAAGTTTAAGATGGTGAACAATTTGAGTAATGAAGAAATACCAAAACAAGCAATGCAAGTATTAAAAATCGTAGAAGAGTTGCTTCCAGATTCGATAGTCGGTGTATATCTATTTGGTTCAGCAGTAAATGGCGGCTTACGCATTAATAGTGATGTAGATATTCTAGTGGTTGTAAATCATAACTTAACTGAAGTAAATCGAAAAGAACTAACAGACAGGCTCATGCTTATATCTGGAAAGATTGGAAACACAGACTCTATGAGACCAATTGAAGTCACTGTTATTAATCAAAGTGACGTTGTGCCTTGGCAATATCCACCAAGAAATGCATTTATCTATGGGGAGTGGCTCAGGGGAGAGTTTGAAAAAGGACAGATCCAGGAAGCAACTTACGATCCTGATTTGGCTATTGTTTTAGCACAAGTGAGAAAGAAAAGCATTTCTCTATTTGGGCCAGATGCTTCGGATATCCTTCTCCCTGTTCCAATGACAGATATTCGAAGAGCAATTAAGGATTCTTTGCCAGTGTTGATTGAAGGTATCAAAGGTGATGAGCGTAATGTGATTTTAACCTTGGCTCGCATGTGGCAGACAGTGTCTACCGGTGAAATTACACCAAAAGATGTTGCTGCAAAATGGGCTTTACTGCAGTTGCCCAAAGAGTATTCGATTTTAGTTGATTTGGCCAGAAAAGCTTATTTGGGAGGTCATGTTGATAAGTGGGAAGAACGGCATTCCGAGGTGACAACACTCGTTAATCATATGAAAAATAGGATAGAATCCTGTCTAAGCAAGGACCTGAAAAAACGAGGGTGTCAATATTCTTGCAAAATTATTAAGGTAGAAAAGGGATAATAAAAAATTGAGTTAATCTAAAAGATGGTTCCGAGCAAATCTTTATGCTGCGAACCATTTTTATAAGCCCTTTTATGCTAACTTATAGAAAAGAAAATAAGTAAATCTTAACGAATAAAAACACCTTCCATTTTGAAATAAGGTGTTTTTTTGCATACGGTAATTATCATAACAATCTTTTGAAATATAAGTCTATTAATACTTTTTTTATGCATTATAATAGATAAAAACGCTTATAAAAAGAAAATGAAAGGGGATGTAAAGCTTAAAATGAAGCATTATCACAGAGCTTTTGGAGTATATGGATCAAGCCGGACGGTGGTGTTGTAATAGAATCCAAATATTTCCATGCACATCAGGATGTTGCATACCCAATAAAAGGTTTAATTATATTAGCATCTAAACGACATATTAAATGCTTTGATGAATTAACTGAAGAAGAGCGGATAGATTACATAAACATTTTATCAAAAATTAGAAAGGCCCAAAGGAAGGTTTTAGAGATTGAACATGTCTATTACTTTTACAATGAGGACACGACACACCATTTTCATACCTGGATGGTTCCACGTTATGAATGGATGTACAAGTTCGGTAGATCAGTAGAATCTGTTAGACCTGTATTGCTTCATGCGAGAAATGAACAGAATAATGTGGAAACGCTAAAGGAAGTAATGGAAGCAATCAGGGCATTAACAGAGGAACTAAATAAATAAGGAATGAGTGCAATGATTAAAGCAGTTATCTTTGACTTAGACGGCACGCTGCTGAATAGGGATGCTTCTTTAGAAAGGTTCATAGAAAATCAATACGAGCGATGGAAAAAATGGCTTTGCTCTATTCCAAAAGATAAATATATTTCAAGATTTATCGAGCTGGATTGCCGGGGGTATGTTTGGAAGGACAAAGTGTACAGTCAAATAGTTGATGAATTTAATATAAACAACATATCCTGGCAAAGGTTGCTGAATGATTATATAGAAGAATTTCACAATAGCTGTATCCCTTTTTCTAGTCTGATTAGTGTACTGGAAGAATTAAAAAGTAATGCCATTCGTTTAGGGATAATCACAAATGGAAAAGGAAAGTTCCAAATGGATTCTATCAGGGCTTTAGGGATTGAAAAGTATTTTGATACAATACTTGTTTCTGAATGGGAAGGGATAAAAAAGCCTCATCCAGAAATTTTTCATAAGGCACTAAGAGAAGTGAATGTTTCGCCTAATGAGAGTATGTATGTAGGCGATCATCCTGAAAATGATGTGCAGGGTGCGATGAATATCGGAATGCTTGGAGTCTGGAAAAAAGATTTGCAATGGAAAAATATTGAGGCAGATTATATTATTGATGATTTGGGAGAGATACCGGTAATTATTCGAGAATTAAAAGGAATTTAGGAAGTGAGACCAGAGAAGGGGATAAAAATGGGAATAAGAAATTCAGCAAAGGCTGTTATTATTCAAGAGGGTAAACTGCTGGCAATTAAAAAGCAGGATAAAGAAG
>NZ_JAXHDD010000104.1:0-4480 GCF_037072025.1 Pseudogracilibacillus sp. SO30301A
ATATTTTTAAGTGCCGTTGACATTAACACTCCTACAATAATGAGTGCCGGAGCTGTCACTTCAACAGTAATGACTGCAAGAAGTGGCGAGAAAAATAACGCAAGTAAGAAAAATCCTGCAGTTACAACCGATGCAAATCCTGTTCGCCCTCCAACTCCTACCCCAGCAGTAGACTCAACAAAGGAAGTAGTTGTGGAAGTACCAACAACTGATCCGACAACTGTTGCTGAAGCATCCGCAAATAATGCTTTGCCTGCTCGTGGTAATTTATCATTTTTCATTAACCCTGCCTGTGTTGCAACCGCTACAAGTGTTCCTGCTGTATCAAAAAAGTCAACAAATAAAAAAGTTAAAATAACAACGAGCATTTGTAGTGTAAAAATATCACCGAAATTTATAAATGCCTGTCCAAAAGTAGGCGCTACACTTGGAACGGAACTAACAATATCACTGATTCCTTTTGGAGTAGGAATTAGTCCAAAAATCATTCCGACAATTGAAGTAATAATCATTCCGTAGAAGATTCCGCCACGGACATTTAAACTCAATAAAATAACAGATATTATAATTCCAAAAATAGCAAGTAGTACATGTGGAGATGTTAAATCACCAATTGCTACTAATGTTGCATCATTGCCAACAATAATTCCCGCATTTTGAAAACCAACAAAAGCAATAAAGAAACCAATTCCTGCACCTACAGCCATTTTTAAATTCCCTGGAATAAAGTTAATAATTTTTTCCCGTAAACCAGTTAACGTTAAAATAATAAAAATAATTCCTGATGCCAGTACGCCTGACAATGCTGTTTCCCAAGGGATGCCATATCCTAGAACAACCGTATAAGCGAAAAATGCATTTAGCCCCATACCAGGCGCTAAACCGATTGGATATTTGGCGATTACACCCATTAATAATGTACCAACTGCAGCTGCAATTGCTGTTGCTGTAAAAACGGCACCAGGATCCATTCCTGTACCTTCAGGAACATCAATTCCAGCAAGAGACAGTGTTGCCGGGTTAACGAATAATATATAAGCCATTGCTAAAAATGTCGTCATCCCCGCCATAAACTCGGTACGATAATTTGTGCCTAATTCTTCGAAGCGAAAATACTTTTTCAATCTGTCTCCCCCTTAAAATAGTAACCACTTTGGTATTTGAGCATCTCAAGACCAATCCGTTGCTCTTATGCCAACATCTGCATAAAAACAAAAAAGCACTCTTTTTTTCATAAAGAGTGCTACCGATCTATGCTAAAGAAGTAAGGAATAATGCAAAAAAGACATACATCTCTATTTGCTGAAAAATATCCATTACTATTAAGCGTAGTCAGACCATTTACGGTGGTCTGGTAGAAACTCTAAGCCATATTCCCTAGATTATACGCAAATCTTTTATTTTATTTTCATACTACTAATCATACTGACAAAAAATCAATTCGTCAATGAAATAAGTCGATATTTCCTTACTAAATCAATGATTTCGGTTACATTGTAGCAATCAAGCCTCTTATTGCATCCGTGCAAAATTAATCTAATAAACGGTTATTTTCATCTACAGACATAATACGTGTTCCATGTTCTCGATTAGTTGGAACAACACCTAACCCCTCACATACACTACATTCATATTGCCAACCTTCATCATCTGCTTGCATACCTTCTCCATGACAAGCAATACATTCATTCTCCTTCATTTTGTCGCCTCCTTTGTTTCGCGAACCCAATTAATCAGGCCTCCTGCTAAAATGATATCAATTTGTCGTGGTGATAATGAATGATTAACAACGATGCTCTTATTTTTCTCCTTTACTCCAATAAAAAACTCATTACTCTGTTTTATTTTTGTTCGAATATCCTTTAATTGAAGAATGTCTCCTTCTTCCAACTCATCGTAATCTTCTATATTAGAAAAAGTTAAAGGCAAAATACCAAAGTTAACTAAGTTTTGCCAATGAATGCGCGCGAAATCTTTCACTAATGCTACGCGTAACCCTAAATATCTTGGAGCTAATGCCGCATGTTCCCGACTCGACCCTTGCCCATAATTAAAGCCGCCGATTACAGCGTGTCCTCCCAGTTTCACACTTGCTTTTCCCCGTTCATAATATGTTGGATCAATAATTTCAAAACAAAATTTACTTATCTCAGGCAAATTACTACGATATGGCAACACACGCGATCCTCCTGCCAGGATTTCATCGGTAGATATGTTATCACCCATTTTTAATAAAACAGGTAACTCAAGTTCTTCCGGCAAAACATCCATTTCGGGGATAGATGCTATATTTGGCCCTTTGTACAATTCAACTTTTCTTGCTTCTTCAATCGGCAAAGGCTGTTCAAGCAAATTGGTATCCACTGTAACTTTTTTCGGTTCCTTGATTGTGGGAGCTTTGTCTCCTAATGTTCTAGGATCAGTAATTACTCCAGTCAATGCTGACACAGCTGCAGTTTCCGGACTACATAAAAAAACACTATCTTCTTTTGTTCCCGATCGCCCTGGGAAATTCCTTGGAGTTGTACGTAGGCTGTTTCGCCCAGTTGCAGGCGCTTGCCCCATCCCAATACAACCATTACATCCTGCTTGATGAAGTCTTGCACCTGCCTGCAACAGACTTGCAATATGACTCTCCTTTACAAGGTCTGTCAGCATTTGCCTAGAAGTAGGGTTCACATCAAGAGAAACACCTTCAGCTACTTGTTTTCCTTTTACAATTTCAGCCGCTATGCCAAAATCTCTAAACCCTGGATTTGCTGACGAACCAATATACGATTGGTAAATCGGTGTTCCAGCCACTTCTTCCACTCGGACAACATTCCCAGGACTCGATGGTTTGGCAATTAAAGGTTCTAAAGTGGATAAATCAATTTCTTCCTCTATATCATACATTGCATCTTTATCTGCTTTAAGTTCTATCCAATCTTCTTCTCTTCCTTGTTCGTTTAAAAATCGTTTAATTTCATTATCGGAAGGAAATACCGTACCTGTTGCACCGAGCTCCGCTCCCATATTGGCTATCACATGACGATCCATTGCACTTAAATTATCCAAACCAGGACCGTAATACTCAATTACTTTTCCTACGGCACCTTTTACATCATGGCGGCGGAGTAATTCTAAAATAACATCTTTCGCACTTACCCAATCAGGTAATTTCCCAGTTAGTTTTATTCCCCATACTTGTGGCATCTTTACGTAAAATGGTTCCCCAGCAATCGCCATTGCTACATCGATTCCACCAGCTCCCATAGCAAGCATACCCATACATCCATTCGCACACGTATGACTGTCGGATCCTAGAAGTATTTTTCCCGGTTTTGCAAGTCGCTGCATATGCACCGGGTGACTCACCCCATTACCGGGTCTACTGTAATAAAAACCAAAGCGTCTTGCCGCGCTTTGCAAAAATAAATGATCATCTGGATTCTTACTGTCCACTTGAATCAAATTATGGTCAACATATTGAGCGGATGCTTCCGTTTTTACTCGATCAATTCCCATTGCTTCTAGTTCGAGCATCACCATAGTACCGGTTGCATCTTGTGTTAATGTTTGATCGATTTTAAGTCCTATCTCTTTTCCTGGTACCATTTCACCAGAGATTAAATGACTTTGAATTAATTGCTCTGTCACGTTTAGTCCCATATAGATTATTCCTCCTACCTTGTACTTAGGTCATATATTTCCCAATTGGGTAACACAAATTCATGTAAACAATAAAAAGACCCAAACTAATTTGGGATCATATGAAAAATCTCCATCATTATACTTAACTTTAAAGGGGAATTCTTATCTCACTTGACTCTTGCAAAAAACTTGTCATATCGAGATTGTCCAAACCTGTATAATACCGAGAACCTTTGTCGATTGTGAAAAATAAAAAAGGACATTCTTACCTTTTTGGTGAAAATTAGGTTACTAAGACCGAATTAAAGGAGAATGTCCAATACCATGGTAACCATCCATTCCTATATAAACCCTTGGCCGAAGTGCTAAAATGTCTACATTTGTCGGCTTAAAAATCGAATACAATCGACCCTTATTTAGTGCGGACTTTTTCAAAAAATGCAAGAGTCAAGTTAATAAAAATATCGTTGCAATTCCAACAGTATGAAAACCATTTGCAAATCGAATAGGTATGTTCAATATCGTCAAAACTGTTTCTCCATAAGGATATTCATGTGAAAAAGGAAAATTTAGTATCATTGATGTAAACAAAAAAATGAGAGATAAATAGAACATCCATTTATTTTTTGTCATTTTGTTCTTTGTTCCCTCCTAAGACATTCGTTATACTATAGATCCTTTCCTCATCTCGATTAAAGTTACTGTAAACTAGTAAATGCCTCTTTTTTACATACTAATTCAGATTATATACGATCTTAATTATTTACAATTTAATCTCTACATGTAGTCACACCTATAAACAACGAATTAATACGAATTATTTTTCTGATGAATTTTTCTGATGAAG
>NZ_JAXHDD010000105.1:0-4180 GCF_037072025.1 Pseudogracilibacillus sp. SO30301A
GGAAAGGATCGAGCAGTTCGAGACGGCGTAGCTCCCGGCAGCGGAAAAGCAAGCCAACGAAGAAATGCGAAGTGTCATTTTCAACGAACTTTTGAACAACCTCTTAGCGAATTCCTTAGTATTGCACTTGCGAGTGATTGGCGTGTTAGTACTGGCGCCTGCGACAAATGCTTTACGATGGGACGAACGAAAGTGCAAATCTCTTTGGTGGGACGAATAAGCGCAGTCCCAGAACATCGCGTTCTTAACCAGTGAGCGATTCAAGAAAGGATGTATCCTTTTTTAAGAAAACAAACCTAATTAAGATGGTGACTAGCCATGCCGGTTTCTTATCCGCCAAAAAAGCTTGCTAATTAGCAAGCTTTTCTTTATGTAATTCTATATTTTAATCTTGCTTAACTTCACGGACAGCTGCACGATCAAACGTTAATTTTGTATTGTTACAACTAATAACAATTGTATTTTCATCTATAGCATCTACAATACCATGCAGCCCACCAATCGTTACAATTGGATCTCCCTTTTGTAAGTTTGATTGCATTTCTCTTACTTGCTTTTGTCTCTTTTGCTGAGGTCTAATAAGTAAAAAGTAAAAAATTACAAACATTAATATAATCGGTGAAAGTGTTATTAATGTGTCCATTAATCTGCCTCCTCTCTAAAAGTTTTGTGGATTTACTTTATTGAAACCGTAATTTTCAAAAAAAGTTTCTCTAAAATCACCAAGTCGATCTTCGCTTATTGCATTTCGGACTTGCTTCATTAATTCTAACAGAAAATAGAGGTTATGATAAGTAGTTAGTCTAAATCCGAATATTTCATTTGTATTTATTAAATGGCGAATATAAGCTCGTGAGTAATTTCGACATGTGTAACAATCACAATTTTCATCAATTGGGGAAAAATCTCTTGCATATGTTGCATTTCGGACGACAAGTCTTCCTTTAGATGTCATACATGTCCCATTTCTTGCAATCCTTGTTGGAAGTACACAATCAAACATATCTACCCCTCGAATCGCTCCTTCAATGAGTGAATCAGCTGAACCTACACCCATTAAATATCTTGGTTTATCAGAAGGCATTAAAGGGGTTGTAGCTTCTAACATACCATACATAATATCTTTTGGTTCTCCGACAGAAAGCCCTCCAATTGCATAGCCCGGAAAGTCTAAAGAAATTAAGTCTTTTGCACTTTGTTTTCGCAAATCCTTATATTCTCCACCCTGGATAATACCAAAAAGAGCTTGGTCTTCCTTGCGCCGATGGGCTTCTAAACAACGTTCAGCCCAACGCGAAGTACGATTTACTGACTTTTCCATATAGTCATAAGTTGCTGGATAAGGTGGACATTCATCTAGTACCATCATAATGTCTGGACCGAGATCATTTTGAACTTGCATCGCTTTTTCGGGTGAGAAAAAAAGTTTTTCACCACTTAAATGATGCCTGAAATGTACCCCTTCTTCCTTAATGTCGCGAATTTTACTGAGGCTAAATACTTGAAAGCCACCTGAATCTGTTAATATCGGGCGATCCCAATTCATAAAGTTATGTAAACCACCCGCTTCTTTCACAATATCTTCTCCAGGTCTTAGCCATAAATGATAGGTGTTAGATAGGATAATCTGTGCGTTCATTTCCACTAATTCCTCGGGACTCATTGTTTTTACTGTAGCCAATGTACCAACAGGCATAAAAATCGGTGTATCAAAACTTCCGTGGGGTGTATGAATTTTCCCAAGTCTAGCACCAGTTTGTTTACATGTTTTAATTAATTCGTATTTTATTGCCATCCTATTATTCATCCTTTTTAGGTTCAATAAACATTGCATCTCCAAAACTAAAAAAACGATATCGATGTTTGATTGCTTCTTCATAAGCCTGCAATATAGTCTCTCGTCCAGCAAGTGCACTAATTAATAATAGCAATGTAGACTTAGGTAAATGAAAATTAGTGATTAATCCATCGATCGCTTTAAACTGGTAAGGTGGATAAATGAAAATATCTGTCCAACCAGAACTTGCTCCAAATCTTCTAGCAAAATTGTTTACTATTGTTTCAAGCACTCTCGTCGATGTTGTTCCGACCGCTATTAACCTGCCGTTATTTTCCTTTACACTATTTAAAAGGTCAGCATTTTCTTCTGACAAATGATAATATTCAGCGTGCATCTTATGTTCTTCAATTGTTTCACTTGTCACCGGTCTAAATGTTCCTAAACCGACATGTAATGTTACATAAGCAATGTGTACGCCTAGTTCTTTAATAAAATCTAGAAGTTCATCTGTAAAATGTAATCCTGCAGTAGGAGCAGCTGCTGAGCCATCCTCTTTCGCATAAACGGTTTGGTAACGTTGGCTATCCTTTAATTGTGCTTTTATATATGGTGGTAGAGGCATTTCCCCGAGTTCTTCTAATACTTCCAGAAAAATACCATTATATTTCAGATTTAGTAAACGTCCACCTTCTTTATGTTCTTCTTTACATGTAGCAATTAATTTTCCTTCTCCAAAAACAATTTCTGTTCCAACTTTTACTTTTTTCGCAGGTTTTACTAGAGCCTCCCACGTGTCTTTATCTGTTTCATGCAATAGTAAAATTTCTATTTTTGCCTTCGTATCACTTTTTATACCAAATAGCCTTACTGGTATAACTTTTGAATTATTTAGTACTAAGCAATCTCCAGGCTTTAAATAGGTAACGATATTGGAAAAGATATCATGTTTTATTTGATGATTATCACGATCTAAGACAAGTAGTTTAGATGCAGTTCTATTTTTTAACGGCGTTTGCGCAATTAACTCTTCTGGTAATTGATAATCATAGTCTTCCATTTTCATAAAAAACTTCTCCTTATTAGGTTAACGAAATCTCCCGATGATATAAAAGATAGCCGTTAATATAATGCTTACTACAATGGACGTCATAATTGGAAAATGGAAGGAAAAATTCCCTTTTTTAAAGCTAATATCTCCAGGCAATTTCCCGATAAACGTCCACAAAGCTCCTATGATTATAAAAATTACTCCAATTAATAAAAACATTTTTCCCATATGCATCATGGATCACCTTTTTATTCCAAAATGTGTAAATGCTTTCTCGGTAGCTATACGACCTCTAGGAGTACGCTGGATAAATCCAATTTGTAATAGATACGGCTCATAGACATCTTCTATTGTTTGGGGTTCTTCCCCAATCGTGGCAGCAATTGTATCGAGCCCAACTGGTCCGCCCCCAAAATCCTGCAATATTCCTTTTAATAATTTATGATCAATATGATCAAGACCTACATGGTCGACCTGTAACATTTCTAAGGCTAGTTTGGATGTCTCAACCGATATTTCTGTTTCTCCCCTTACTTGGGATATATCGCGAATACGTTTTAACAATCGATTTGCTATTCTTGGGGTTCCTCTTGAACGACTAGCAATTTCTATTGCTGCTGCTTTTGAAATTGGCATGTTAAAAATAGAAGCGGTGCGTTCAATAATGGTGCACAAATCTTTCGTTTCATAAAACTCTAATCTGCTCAATACACCAAAACGATCACGCAGTGGCGCTGATAATAAGCCTGCCCTTGTCGTTGCACCTACTAATGTAAAAGGAGGCAAATCAATACGCACTGATCTAGCACTTGGCCCGGTTCCTATAACGATATCTAAAAAATAATCTTCCATCGCTGGGTAAAGTACTTCCTCAACAGACCTTGGTAATCGATGTACTTCGTCAATAAATAATACATCCCCAGGTTCAAGAGAAGAAAGAATCGCAGCTAAATCACCTGATCTTTCAATAGCTGGACCAGAAGTAGATCTGAATTCGACACCCATTTCGTTTGCGATAATGGCAGCTAATGTTGTTTTCCCAAGTCCCGGTGGACCGTAAAGTAATACGTGATCCAAAGCCTCATTTCGCATTTTAGCTGCTTTAATAAAAATATCTAAATTTTCTTTTACTTTATTCTGACCAATATATTCACCTAATATTGTGGGGCGGAGACTTAATTCAACAACGGAATCTTCTTCATATTGCTCGCCAGTAACTATGCGATCTTCCACTTTTACCTCTCCCCTTCTTTAAAAATAGCTATTTTCATCAAGATTGGAACTACAACCTAAGTTCATCTCACCAAAATCACACCGCTTACCCATCATTTAAACGAAATCCATAAACTGTG
>NZ_JAXHDD010000106.1:0-3469 GCF_037072025.1 Pseudogracilibacillus sp. SO30301A
TCCCTTATCCAAACCTTTATAAAATCCAAACCTTTTCATGAAACCTACTGATTTTACTGGGGTTGTAATGAAAAAGGGTTGGATTTTATTTTTAGTTATTTGCACAGATCCCTTAACTTTCGAATATCTTCTTTCCATAGTTTAGGTTGATTGGCTTCATCTTCCGTCATTATTTTTTTCATTGCTGATGCTTCCTGAGTAACAGTTATCTCCAAGTAAATCATCGTTGTCTGAATGTTTTCATGGCCTAATAAATATTGAATTTCACCAACATTCATACCATTTTCCAGCCAGTGAGTTGCTGCTGCATGCCTAATCTGATGAGGATGTAAAGTTACTGGAACCTCTGGACACCATTGATTAGCGATGACAACCCATTTTTTTAGTCGTTTTGTAACTGCTGGTTGCGTCAATTTTTTCTTTTTCCCTTTTATTTTTGAATAAAACAAGAAATCCTCTTCATTCGGTCTCACGCCATGATATTCACTTATGAATTTTTCAAGGTATTGAACAGTTTTGGAATTCAAGCCTAAGCTTCGATATTTATTTCCTTTTCCAGTTATTGTGACATATGGTTTTGGTACATTCAAGTGTGTATTTTTAATCTTTAGTGATAATATTTCATCGATTCTTGCTGCTGTATCATAAAATAATATAAACATCGCAAGATCTCTTCTCCCTGCTTTAGTAGACGGATTAATTGTTCCCAAAAGTGCTTTTACTCCTTCTTTACTCATTCCTTTTACTTTGATTTTTGGTGTTTTTCTTTTCTTGACTGCTACTGCCTCTATGCTAAGATAACTTAATGTAATGTCCTGTATGCTTAGATATTTTAGAAAAGCCTTTATGGATGATAATCTTACATTCGCTGATTGTGGCTTGCAGTTTTTTTCATTCATCAGCCATATTAACCATTCATCTATAGTTTCGGCTTTGAAACAATCATAGGAAAGCTGTTTTATTGTTAATTTTTTCTTTTCTTCAAGAAAATCCATGAAAAGTGTTAATGCAAGGTGATATGATTTTATTGTATGCTCACTGCTCGTTTTGTTGGAGGGACAATAAACTCTAATGAATTTGTTGATATGGTTCGCAATTTCATTTGACTCTTTCAAGCTATTCTTCATCGTACACCTCCGGGACTAATTCATCAAAATTCTTTTCCGTCAACTCTTCCAGTTTATCTCTGAGTCCAGGTACCAGTGAATAATAATACATAGTGCTTTCAATTGATGAGTGTCCCATGCTCCGACTTAAAGCCAGTAATTTTGAAGTGAATTCTATTCCTACATTTGTCCAGCTATTAATATTTGTTATGGCATAGTGATGCCGGAGGGCATATGCATTGGCATAAGAATCATTGTATTGATACCATAATTTATTGAAATTCAATGTAATCCATGCCTTTGTATAATGCTTGTCATCTTTTGTCGGAAAGAAATACGTTCTTGATGGACATATTCCTTCAATTTCTTTGTCATATCGTTTCATCATTGCTAACATAGAATCATGCATGACCACGTAATGTTGATGATAGCCCTTTGATTTTTGAATATTTATGACGGCATTTTCTAAATTCACATCTTTTCTTTTTAATAAGCGAACCTCGGTAGTTCTCATACCAGTGCTGTACAGAAGTCTGAACACTACCGGCATCATGATTTTTCTAAATATAGTAGTTCTTCTGTTTCTTGTTGTTTGGATCGTATCACATGCATGAAAGAAATTTCGTAATTCTTCATCGGTAAATGCATGAGGTATATAGTTGTGTTTTTCCAGCCTCGGTAGATGTGGTCTGGAAAAACATGGGCTTTCTACTTTTGCATTCATATAATCAACCAGATTAATAACAGCGTATATTCTTGTTCTGCAAGAATTATTCAATTCTGTATCTCGTTGTTGGCACCATGAATCTATCATTTGCTGTGTTAATTCATTGTCATGAGGGTAAACCGTTTTACAATAAGTACTAAATGCCTTGAGATGAATATCATAACAGTTGCACCATGACTGCGATGCAACCCTATAATGAACGAAATCATCCATGATAGAAAAAGCCAATTGTTCCTGCTTATTTTTCATGAACCATCATCCTCCTTGTCATAAAATCGGAAACATCTCAACATTTAATGCACATTCTTTTAGGTGCACAAAGTCCGTATGGACATATGTGTCCAAGGAATGAGGCGATGAATGCCCCAATATTGCTGATATAACTGGTGCTGGTATACTTCCTTCAAGCATGGATGATGCAAGCTTATGTCTAAAAATATGTGTGCCTCTTCTATCGTTGGGGTTCATTCTAATATTTGCAGCGTCCATGATTTTGCTGACTGCAGTAGAAATGGCTGATCTGCCTATTACTGAATCATCCTGTTTGTTTTTGAGAAAAACAAAAGGCTGTTCACTTTTAGGGCGTTCATGGATAATATAGCTATACAATGCGTTTCCAATCATCGCTTCCATGGGGAGCTCTAGTGGGTTAGATGTTTTCGGCTGTATTATTTTAATGGTATCATTTTCCCAGTCAATGTCCTCTAATTTTAAATGAGCTATGTCAACACTTCTTAATCCGGTATAAACCAGTAAAGTACCAATTGCTCTTGTTCGGAAGGATATATCTACACTCATATCAAGGATAACTTTTTTAATTTTGTCAAGTTCGCCGTCACTCAAATATTGAATATTTTTTCTATGTTTCTTTAATGCCGGAAGTAGAAATGCAATGCGATTACATTCCGTAATTTCAGGCGCCACAGTTTCCAAAACTCTCTTCAATCTCCATCGACAGCTATATCCTCTTATTATTTCTTTGTTTTCATTCATAAAATAGGAAATAACATGCTTTTCTCCTATGGAAGAAATATTGAAGATGTTTAATTCCTGCATTTTTGTAAAGAAATGTTTTCTCTTATTTCATCTTGACAAGTCTTCTCATTTTTTTCATTCCTGTTAACCAAGGCTCGATAAACATCTATTACTTTTTTGAAGTTTTCACATAAGGGTGGCTGTTGTGCATCTTCAAACAACTGATGCTTACATATCTGACCGCTAGGATATTCATTATAGATGTCAAAATTCATAATCATTGTAATATGCGATTTAAATGGGAAACGATATTGTTTTGTAGATTTACTCTTACTTACACGATAAAGATAGTAATCTTCATAGGAATCAAATTTAATATTCGTATTCAATATTTTTTTTATTTCAGCTTCAACACTATGGATATAAGAAGAACTATATGGATAATCACCTTCTTTCATATAATTGATAAGTTTTTGATAACCTTCTTTAAGATTGATTAGATCTAACATATATCATTACCTCCTTAAAATAATCATATATGTTACAAAATAAAATCCAAACCTTTTTCATTACAACCCCAGTAAAATCAGTAGGTTTCATGAAAAGGTTTGGATTTTATAAAGGTTTGGATAAGGGATATAATCCAAACGTTTGGATTATG
>NZ_JAXHDD010000107.1:0-3170 GCF_037072025.1 Pseudogracilibacillus sp. SO30301A
AAGTTATTTTAGTATTGACAGTATGACACCTTTTTATCACTTGGCAAGTGTAACGTTTAAACCCTTTAGCTGGTTTAATCTCGTTTGTTTCATGCTTATGACATTCATGAGTAATCCTTTTAAGTAAATGTCATCCTGCCTATTCTCGCTCTTATTGGTATATTTTAAAAATAGCAGTTCTTGATGGTCTAACCTTCATGAGTTAATAACTCAACTTTCGCAGTTAAAAAACATTAGCCATCCCTTCATATGTTTGGAATCAGCTTGAAATTATATAAAAAAAACATACAAAAATACATCCCAATTTGGTAAAATATAGTCACCACAACTAAACTAGAAAGGGATTTTTTAGCTAAGACAGATGATGTTTATGAACGTGAAGTAAAGCAAGTTATGACAGAGCAAGTCACAAAAATTAGTAGTGACATTATTAAATAAGGTTTCAACAAACGCACCAGATAACTGAAATGAAGTAGGAGGGAAACATACATATGGAATTGATATGTGAGAGTAATGATTTGAATGAATATCTAACTGAATTAAATGTAGTAAATTACTCTAATTCAGTGATTCAAGAAAAAGTATCTGAACTTTTTAATTCATCACAAACAGATATTGAAAAGGCAAAAATAGCTTTTGAATTTGTAAGAGATGAAATCCATCATTCGTGGGATATTCAAGGTACACAAGTTACTTGCAAAGCATCTGAAGTTTTATCTAAAGGAGAAGGTATTTGTTACGCAAAATCAAATGTTTTAGCAGCCCTTTTACGTTCGGAAAAAATCCCAACAGGTTTTTGCTATCAACGATTGATGTTATTTGATACGCCTGAAAAGGGATATTGTATTCACGCTTTAAATGCAGTTTTTCTAGAATCAATAAATAAGTGGATACGGTTAGATGCTCGTGGTAATAAACCAGGTATTGATGCTCAATTCTCAACTGATGAAGAGAAGTTAGCTTTTACCCTGGATTCCCGCGTACTCATAACGAGGTAGGCGGGATAACCCCCAAGCTTTCATAAATTTCCTTTTGTTTGCCGAGAAGTTCGCCAATACGCAGTTTTTTTCCAGGCGCTTCAAAGCACTCAATAACATCCAACTGATCTAGCACACCCTGTAACGTATATTTTTTTAATAAATCCGTGTCCTGCATTTGCTTTTTGATATAAGAAAGATAGATGAGCGCAATAAACTCCACAAAAAGCTTCCCGTCAAGGCACCTTTCTGATGACACCAGCGTGCGCCGCATATTCAGTCGTTCCTTCAGATTCCCGAACGCTTTTTCAACGACATCCTTATTGCGATAAAGCTCCAACGCAGTGATGGCATCCATGGTTTCATTGGTCATCAGCGCAAAGAATCCGAAATAACGTTTGGCCTTGTTGACCGCCTCTGCGTTGACGGTGACTTTTGTTCCTCGTTTCGGTGTAGTTTTTGTCTCAAAGTACTTTTGATACAGCTTTTCATGTTCTGTCTGTCTTTTCCCTGATTCCAATTCCTGCTGTAGGGCGATTAACTTGCGGTCAAACGCTTTTTCGTCCTCCGCAGCTCTGTCAATATTGTAATAAAAGTGAATGTACATACGCTTAGACTATGTCAGGGTGTCTCCTTTATACGGACGGTGTTGCGTATAATCCCATGTCGTCCGGACAGTGCGACCATATAATTCGTATTTCTCACTGTAGTATTCGAACGATCGAAAATCGTCATAGATGGCATCCAGTTCTTTCCGGATGAAAACAAGCGACACTTTGGCGGCGATCAGAAACTTCACGTGGTCTTTCAATAATGCGTTGATATTTTCTTTACTGTAGAACCCCCTGTCCATGACCAGCTTCACTTTGGAGAAACCAAGAACATCTAAATCGGCAAGCAGGTTCCTAACGGTTTTGGAATCTGGGATATTACCAGCCAGTTTGCGATAATAAAACGGCAGATTAGACGTTTCGCCAAAGACCAGCGCCAGGTTTAGCTGAGGCAGAGGATCGTTTTCTTTATTCCAACCGTATTGCACCTGTCTCAGAAGTTCAGACTGGCTAGATATGGTGGTGATATCATAGGCCCAAAACTCGTTTTCCGTCCGCCGTTTTCCCTGATACTGAAAGAACTTATATTTTGCATCTTCTGTGATAGATGCGAACAAATCGCTACTTCGCTGGGATGTGATGTTTTCGCCGTAAGGATGTTTATGTAAGTGACTCCATTTTTCAAAACGATAAAGAGGAGTCCTGTCCTCTAAGATCAGATAGTATGCAATGGATAGAATCTGGCGGTACGTGTTGGGAAAACATGCTTTAAGATCTTCTGTAATGCCGATACTCTCACCGATCTCATCCAACAGATACGTGGCACCATAAAAATAACGTTCAGTTTTTGCAGAGGGAACAGGACCTCCCTTTGTCGCATCATGCCCCTTTTTCCTTTTGCGTCCTCTCCCGTCGGTCGGAACAATTTTTCCAGTTTTACTGTCCACCCGTCCGATTAGGGTTCTTTTGGATCGGGATTGTTGCTTTTCCTTGTCCCAGTGGGAAATGGATTCATACGCATAGGTGATCCCTGATCGCTTATCTGTCTGATAGACGATAGTAGCCATTTTCATCCTCTCCTCGTTATGTGTATCGTAACACATAACGAGTTTAGATACAATGAAAAGATGACGTAAAGACCGTTATTAACATGTTTTTAGCTGATTCATCGTTATGTAATGGCGGGAATCCAGGTTTTACAGTTCAGGAAGAGTTTGATGAAAAAAATTATCTAATCATCTATGTGGAACCTCACCACAAAACAATTTCGACTTTGCAAGAACATACTAATGCACTTGAAATGTATAAATATCACTTACCAGAATCCCTATAAATGTTCCTGTTAATACTATATTTACCAATTAAGGTAAATAGTTTGTGTAAAATTTTCTGAATTATCATATTGAGACCTTAAATCATTTATTTTCACATTATTAAAACCAAAAAAATCAGTTACAGAAAATGAATTTATTTCTTTATTTTGTAGCTCAACAATATTTAATTCAGGAGTACCTCCATTATTTCTTTCTAGGAATTTTTTATAATCATTTGGCAAATTAACACCTAATTCTTTTTGAAAGCTGCTGAATTCTCTCTCATTAAACTTTACATTACTTGGTTTTACCTCAATCATTATTTACAC
>NZ_JAXHDD010000108.1:0-3145 GCF_037072025.1 Pseudogracilibacillus sp. SO30301A
ATGAAAGTTCCACCACAACGGGGACTTTCATGATAGTTGGGTTGAACATGAGTTTAGTCAATAAAACAGGGTACAGATCAACCTGTGATTTGTACCCCTAATTTCAAATTTTTATTATGCTTTTAATTCCTTAAGTCTTTGTTCAACCATTTTACGTTTTTCTAAATATTCTACTTCTTTCTCTCTTTCTGCTGCAACAACTTTTTCCGGTGCTTTATCAACAAAACCTTTATTGGATAATTTTTTCTGAACTAATGCAACTTCTTTGTTCCATTTATCCAGTTCTTTTTCTAAACGAGCAATTTCTTTTTCAAAATCGATCAACCCTTCTAACGGTAAAAACAATTCTGCTCCGGTAATAACTGCAGTCATTGCCTGTTCAGGTGCTTCCACGGAGGCTCCGATAACAAGTTCACTTGTATTACAGAAGCGTTCTACATAATGACGGTTCTCTTCAAACTGAGAAGTAATCTCATCATCTGTCGTCTTTATAAACACGCTTACTTGTCTAGACATTGGTGTATTTACTTCAGCACGTATATTTCGTACTGCTTTTATGACTGCCATTACTTTTTCCATTTGGTTAGAAGCGACTTCATCATGATAATCAGTATTTACCTTAGGCCAAGCAGCAACAGTAATTGATTCGCCTTCATGTGGTAGCTTCTGCCATATTTCCTCTGTAATAAATGGCATATATGGATGAAGCATACGTAATGTCTGATCCAAAACATGAGCGAGTACTGATCTAGTCGTCTGCTTGCTAGCCTCATCTTCCCCATAAAGAGAAATTTTGGCCATTTCAATATACCAATCACAGAAATCATCCCAAATGAAATTGTATAAATAACGACCTGCTTCACCAAACTCATATTTATCGGTGTTCATCGTTACATGTTCAATCGTTTCATTTAATCTCGTTAAAATCCATTTATCCGGTAACGCTAGTTCTCCTGATAAATCGATATCTTTGTGCTTCAGTCCTTCCATATTCATTAAGGCAAAACGTGAGGCATTCCAAATTTTATTGGCAAAATTCCAAGTTGCTTCTACACGTTCCCAATGAAAACGTAAATCTTGACCTGGTGTGGAACCCGTTAATAAGAAATAACGTAAGGAATCTGCTCCGTATTTTTCGATTACTTCCATTGGATCAACACCATTACCGAGTGATTTACTCATTTTACGACCTTCAGCATCTCGAATTAAGCCATGAATGAGAACGTCTTTAAATGGCTTTTCTCCTGTGAATTCAACTGACTGGAAAATCATTCGTGCAACCCAGAAGAAAATAATATCGTATCCGGTAACGAGTACATCCGTTGGGAAATATCGTTTAAAATCTTTGCTATCCTTATCTGGCCAGCCCATGGTAGAAAACGGCCATAATGCAGACGAGAACCATGTATCTAAAACGTCTTTATCTTGTTCCCAGTTCTCTATATCTTGTGGTGCCTCTTTACCTACATATACTTCTCCTGTTTCTTTGTGATACCAGGCTGGAATTCGGTGTCCCCACCATAATTGTCGTGAAATACACCAATCGCGAATATTTTCCATCCAGTGTAGATACGTATTTTCAAAGCGATTCGGTACAAAATTAACTTTTCTGTCTGTTTTTTGAAGTTTCACTGCGGCATCTGCTAATGGTTGCATATTAACAAACCATTGAGTTGATAAATACGGTTCTACTACTGCTCCACTTCGCTCCGAATGGCCAACCTGATGCGTATGGTCTTCAATTTCAAATAATACACCTTGTTCCTGTAAATCTTTTACAATAGCTTTTCGGCATTCAAATCGATCCATTCCTTTATATTTTCCAGCATTCTCATTCATCGTTCCATCTTCGTTCATAACAAGTACACGCTCTAAGTTATGTCGATTTCCAATTTCAAAATCATTAGGGTCATGAGCTGGAGTAATTTTAACAGCACCTGATCCAAATTCCATATCGACATAATCATCTGCAACAATTTCAATTTCACGTCTAACGATTGGTAAAATTACTTTTTTACCAATTAAATGTTGATAACGTTCATCGTCAGGATGAACGGCAACGGCAGTATCACCGAGCATTGTTTCAGGACGTGTTGTGGCAATCTCGATTGTTTCGTCACTATCTTTTATTGGATAACGCATATGATAAAACTTTCCTTGAACTTCTTCATAATTAACTTCTATATCTGATAATGCTGTTTTCGTTTTTGGATCCCAATTTATAATATATTCACCGCGATAAATGAGACCTTTTTCATATAGTTTAATGAAGACTTCTTGCACAGCGTCAGATAATCCATCGTCTAATGTAAATCTTTCTCTCGTATAATCAAGACCTAAACCTAACTTACCCCACTGTTCGCGAATGAAATCTGCATATTCTTCTTTCCATTCCCAAACAGTTTCTATAAACTTCTCTCTTCCCATATCATAGCGAGATTTGCCTTCTTCTCTTAGTTTAGCTTCAACAACCGCTTGTGTTGCAATACCGGCATGGTCCATTCCAGGTAGCCAAAGTACATCGTATCCTTGCATTCGTTTCATTCGTGAAATTGTATCTTGCATTGTCGTATCCCATGCATGGCCTAAATGTAATTTTCCTGTTACGTTTGGCGGTGGGATTACAATAGAAAAAGGTTCTTTCTTTTCATCTCCGGTTGCTTCGAAATAATTCCCTTCCAACCAGAATCCATAACGATCTTCTTCGATTGCTTTATGGTCATATTTTGGCGGCAATTGTTGCTTATTACTTTCTGTCATAATGTTTCCTCCTCGATAATTCTTTTTACAAAACAAAAGCTGTTTTTAAAATTTGTTTTTCTACAAAATCCATAAACTGCGACGTAAGGCTCTTCTTATTAATAAATCGATACGGTTCGACTCGACATCTTGGAAAAAGACTCGACATGTTTCAAATCGACTCGACATGTTGGAAAAAGACTCGCCGTTTTCCATGACCCCCACCCTAAACGGTCACGATAAATATCGAAACATGCCCGTTTTCCACGACTCTTACCCTAAACGGTCACAATTAATATCAAAACATGACCGTTTTCCACGACCCTTAACCAAAACGGGCACGATTAACATCGAAACTTACCCGTTTTCCATGACCCTTACCCTAAACGGGCACGATTAACATCGA
>NZ_JAXHDD010000109.1:0-3131 GCF_037072025.1 Pseudogracilibacillus sp. SO30301A
AAACTCTCAAAAGAAACTTCTGTTAAGAACCGTCACGTCTTGGGACTGCGCATCAATGCTCGTCCCACTGAAAAAGATTTGTGACGAACACAGAAGTCACCACATTCTGTGGAAGTTTGCACCTTGAAAACTAAATAAGAGCAAGATAATCAACGACATCAATTTTTGAATATCAGTATAGATTTTAATTTGTAGGTTTAGTTAAGTGAACAAGGGCGCACGGTGAATGCCTTGGCACTAGGAGCCGATGAAGGACGGGACTAACACCGATATGCTTCGGGGAGTTGTAAGTAAACGTTGATCCGAAGATTTCCGAATGGGGAAACCCGCTATTCGTAATGGAATAGTACATCTACTTGAATACATAGAGTAGATGAGGCACACCCAGGGAACTGAAACATCTTAGTACCTGGAGGAAGAGAAAGCAAAAGCGATTTCCTTAGTAGCGGCGAGCGAAATGGAATTAGCCCAAACCAGTAAGTTTACTTACTGGGGTTGTAGGACACTTCATTAGGAGTTACAAAGAAATATGTTAGATGAATCGATCTGGAAAGATCAGCCAAAGAAGGTAATAGCCCTGTAATCGAAAATGTATTTTCTCTGAAGTGGATCCTGAGTACGGCGGAACACGTGAAATTCCGTCGGAATCCGGGAGGACCATCTCCCAAGGCTAAATACTCCCTAGTGACCGATAGTGAACCAGTACCGTGAGGGAAAGGTGAAAAGTACCCCGAGAGGGGAGTGAAAGAGTACCTGAAACCGTGTGCCTACAAGTAGTCGGAGCACATTTATGTGTGACGGCGTACCTATTGCAGAATGGACCGGCGAGTTACGATTGTATGCAAGGTTAAGTGGATTATTCACGGAGCCGCAGCGAAAGCGAGTCTGAAATGGGCGATATAAGTATACAGTCGTAGACCCGAAACCGTGTGATCTACCCATGTCCAGGGTGAAGGTCAGGTAACACTGACTGGAGGCCCGAACCCACGTATGTTGAAAAATGCGGGGATGAGGTGTGGGTAGGGGTGAAAAGCCAATCGAACACGGAGATAGCTGGTTCTCTCCGAAATAGCTTTTGGGCTAGCCTCAAGATATAGAAGTGTTGGAGGTAGAGCACTGATTGGACTAGGGGCCCTCATCGGGTTACCGAATTCAGTCAAACTCCGAATGCCAATTACTTCATCTTGGGAGTCAGACAGTGGGTGATAAGGTTCATTGTCGAGAGGGAAACAACCCAGACCACCAGTTAAGGTCCCAAAGTATACGCTAAGTGGAAAAGGATGTGAAGTTGCACAGACAACCAGGATGTTGGCTTAGAAGCAGCCACCATTTAAAGAGTGCGTAATAGCTCACTGGTCGAGTGACTTTGCGCCGAAAATGTACCGGGGCTAAGCGTATCACCGAAACTGTGGATTGTTCCGTAGGAACAATGGTAGGAGAGCGTTCTAATGACGTTGAAGCTAGACCGTGAGGACTAGTGGAGTTTTTAGAAGTGAGAATGCCGGTATGAGTAACGAAAAAAGAGTGAGAATCTCTTTCACCGAAAGCCTAAGGTTTCCTGAGGAAGGTTCGTCCTCTCAGGGTTAGTCGGGACCTAAGCCGAGGCCGAAAGGCGTAGGCGATGGACAACAGGTTGATATTCCTGTACCACCTCGTGATCGTTTGAACGATGGGGAGACGCAGGAGGATAGGGAAAGCGCACGGATGGATGTGTGCGCCCAAGCAGTGAGGGAGTTGGATAGGTAAATCCGTCCAACAATCTCAAGCTGTGATGGGGAGGGAAATTTAGTACCGAAGTTCCTCATTTCACACTGCCTAGAAAAACCTCTAGTGAGATCACAGGTGCCCGTACCCGAAACCGACACAGGTAGGCGCGGAGAGAATCCGAAGGTGAGCGGGAGAACTCTCGTTAAGGAACTCGGCAAAATGACCCCGTAACTTCGGGAGAAGGGGTGCTTCTTGTATGAGAAGCCGCAGTGAACAGGCCCAAGCGACTGTTTAGCAAAAACATAGGTCTCTGCGAAGCCGCAAGGCGAAGTATAGGGGCTGACACCTGCCCGGTGCTGGAAGGTTAAGGGGATGTGTTAGTACGTAAGTGCGAAGCATTGAACCGAAGCCCCAGTAAACGGCGGCCGTAACTATAACGGTCCTAAGGTAGCGAAATTCCTTGTCGGGTAAGTTCCGACCCGCACGAAAGGTGCAACGACTTGGGCACTGTCTCAACGAGAGACCCGGTGAAATTATACTATGCGTGAAGATGCGCATTACCCGCGACAGGACGGAAAGACCCCGTGGAGCTTTACTGTAATCTGATATGGAATGTTTGTGCAGCTTGTACAGGATAGGTGGGAGCCTGAGAAACGTGAGCGCTAGCTTACGTGGAGGCACCGGTGGGATACCACTCTGGCTGTATGAACATTCTAACCCAGGACCGTGATCCGGTTCGGAGACAGTGTCAGAATGGCAGTTTGACTGGGGCGGTCGCCTCCCAAAAGGTAACGGAGGCGCTCAAAGGTTCCCTCAGAATGGTTGGAAATCATTCTTCGAGTGTAAAGGCAGAAGGGAGCTTGACTGCGAGACCAACAAGTCGAGCAGGGACGAAAGTCGGACTTAGTGATCCGGTGGTTCCGCATGGAAGGGCCATCGCTCAACGGATAAAAGCTACCCCGGGGATAACAGGCTTATCTCCCCCAAGAGTTCACATCGACGGGGAGGTTTGGCACCTCGATGTCGGCTCATCGCATCCTGGGGCTGTAGTCGGTCCCAAGGGTTGGGCTGTTCGCCCATTAAAGCGGTACGCGAGCTGGGTTCAGAACGTCGTGAGACAGTTCGGTCCCTATCCGTCGTGGGCGTTGGAAGTTTGAGAGGAGCTGTCCTTAGTACGAGAGGACCGGGATGGACACACCACTGGTGTACCAGTTGTTCCGCCAGGAGCATAGCTGGGTAGCTACGTGTGGCAAGGATAAGTGCTGAAAGCATCTAAGCACGAAACCCGCCTCAAGATGAGACTTCCCATCATGTTAAATGAGTAAGATCCCTTACGAGACGATAAGGTTGATAGGTTCGAGGTAGAAGCGTAGTGATACGTGAAGCTGACGAATACTAATAGATCGAGGACTTAACTAAGTTTA
>NZ_JAXHDD010000110.1:0-2592 GCF_037072025.1 Pseudogracilibacillus sp. SO30301A
ACCGCCGAAAAGATCATCCAGCGTGATTTGTGCTTTCGGTATTTCACCGCTTGGTATGTAATCTGTATTCACTTTTTGCATTGCGCCGATCCGGTTCGTCGTTTTATACCCTTCAATCGTTAAATCCCGAATCGCTTCGACAAATTTATCCATGTCTTTGTAAAAGCGTTCATCGATCACATCATCGACAATGGCTCCGACTTCGCCTACAAATAAATGTAAGGCTTGAAAATCTTCACTCAGATGATGGTATTTACTTTTCTGATTATCATGGGTAAAGTTTACGAATCCATCAGTGTCATATTTTCTAATAAGAGATTCTACGTTGATTTATCTGCTGGTTTAATCTTAGTTAAAGTTAAAAACCTTGAAAGGTATTGAACCAATCAAGGTACCAGTTTTATTAGATTATTAATCAATTATTAACTCTAAGTAATATTTATCATCTTCATCTATTTTTCTTAAAAATTCATCTAGAGAGGTCGCAATCTGAATATCATAATAGTAAATCAGATTGCTATTTTTTTCATTCAACTCGATTGACATTAAAGCCGATTCACTACCTTCAAAAAATATTAGTTTGTTATTTTCAAATTCATCATAGATGTCTATGTCGGGATAAAACTCAAAATCATTAACTCTTAGCCTAAAATCTCTCACAGAATAAGGGTCCATAATTACGTTGATATTAAACTCAGAACCTTTAATAAAGCCGTAGCCAACCACTCTAAAAAAGTAACTAACTCCTTAGGAAACTTTAAATCCAGTTCCTTCTCAACCTCTTTGACTTCATTTTCAGTCACTGGATAAAAATTATTTTCTGCGTTGGCCTTAATAAATTCATAGCCCATTATTTCACCACTCCTTATGGCGAAGTCTTTTATCTGGTTCATCCGCTTCAGACCTTCTAGACGTGCGGTATGAATCGACCCTTTCACCATATCCTTTAGTCTCATTGCTGGAGCTGTTTTCAGACTTATTGCGGCAGCTTGCTTTAATTTTCCGACTCTACCTAAGATCGCAAACTTTTTCACGGAACCTACGCTTGGAATAAAATCCAGTGGTGCCAGTCCTCCTATGAACCGATCGATCTCCTGTGCCTACTTTTTAACCGGAATACCCCTCTTTGATAATTAAATCGATACCTAGTATAAACGCAGAGAAAACGGAACCTAGTTCTTCCCCTTATTTATCCTTGATTGGTTACAGGTATAGCAGTACCATTAGTCCATGACCGTCTCCCGGACAAACACAGCCTTATTTTTATTTTCCATATGCAATAAAATACCCCTTTCACGTGCCAGTTGTTTATCGCCGAGCTTTGTCATTCTGTCATTTTCTTCTTATCGTAATTAATAATTCTTGTTATTCATCCTAAATAAAATTATACTTAAAATAAAAATACCTTGAGAGGACTCAAGCCTATCAAGGTATTACTTAATATCAAATTTTGTCTATCTATTATGTTCACTATACAAATTGATTAACTCAGTTTTGAAGTCTTCATACATTACAAATGCACCTTCTAATATCTCTTCTAATTCTTTATAATTTCTAAAAATTGGTTCTGTTATTCTTTTACTTGGATCAATTAATAATCTTGGGTAAACACTCCAAGGACTCCCTAATCTTACCTCATTATTATGATAAACAACCCAAATAAACTCTGTAATTCCATATTCTAAAACTATATTAAACCATATCTTATAATTGGGTGAGTTATCTATAACCCCTACCTTAAAAAAGTTTTCTTTCTTGTCAAAAGATACTTCATACCCAAACCCTTTAATTATTTCAACAACAGTATCTATTTCAAAGTTCTCAAAACTGTCGTCGGGATTTCCATTAAAACGATTGGACATTTCTTTATACCTATCTACAAATCGAATTTTTTCTAAAGAAGTTTTAATTTCGGGTTTTAACTCAAAACTCATTCTCTACTCCTCCATAAATCTTAATTTTATTCCATATTCCTTAGCAATTTGTTTGTACCTTTCAATATCAGGTAAATTTTTATTGGATGCCGGGATTTCCAAGATAAGTTCACCTTCCAACTTTCTCCCATCCAGCTCTGGGTAGCGATTTGAGCGTATTTTAGTTTCAGCTGAGTATTTCTGATTCATTTCTTTTAAGTATGCACTGTATGTTTTTTCGTCAACCATATCTAAATCTGTTGCTTTCCTTGAAATGATTTCTTTAGCAATAGGATCATATGAATCTAATCTTTTCCCATTTTCTAAGTGGATCTCATGGTAATTGTATATACGTCTTTTTCTCACACTCTTGTTAAACTTATTTCCCCTTGCCATAGGAGAATCGTTTAACCAGTAATCTCTTGCCTCTTTCCATTCTAACCTATCCTTTGGTAGTTTTCCCTCTTTTGCTTTTCGTGCAAGATAATTTGCGTAATTAGACTCTAACCTCGAATCAATAAAACTCCCATTAGGTGATAGAAGTTCATTATCCGTCCCCTTACTCCCCTTCCCAATCCCCTTCACATCTTCAATCTTTGCTCTGAAAAAGTTTTCTGCTGCATGCGAGTTTTTCACTTTGCTTCCTGAAACTATTGCACCATCAGGGGTTGCAAGCTTA
>NZ_JAXHDD010000111.1:0-2591 GCF_037072025.1 Pseudogracilibacillus sp. SO30301A
AATAGCCCCATGAGTGCGGGAGCTGCTCCGCTCCATCCATAAACCTACAATTTTATAGTTACACTTGAAACCCTTTTGTATAATGGTGACACATACTATTAATCTAGTATGAATTCATTGTATGGGAGGGTTTATTTATGGTTAAATATCGCAGAATTCTTGAACACTACTTCAATGGCATGAAACAAAGAACAATAGAAGTCGCTGTTGGAAGTTCAAGGCATACCATTCGCGATATCGTGAATAAAGCTAAAGAAAGGGGGTTAACAGAACTCACTGAAGAAATGTCTGATCACTGGTTAGAAGATTTCCTTTTTCCCGAAAAACGTCCACAAGCGAAAGGATATTTCCAAGAAGATTGGGATTATGTTCATAAGGAGCTAGGTAAGCCACATATGACTTTAAGTTTATTGCATAGAGAGTATAGCCAACGAGCTAAAGAACAACAAGCAATTCCATATGCTTACCGTACTTATTGTGAACACTATCAAAGTTATGCTGGTAAATATAAAGTTACCATGCCTCTAAAGCACAAACCAGGTGAATCAATTGAAGTAGATTGGGCAGGTACAACTCTCAAACTAATAGATCGTACGACTGGTGAAGATATTAAGGTTTACGTTTTTGTAGCTGCACTTCCATTTAGTCAATACAGTTACGCTGAAGGGTTTTTAGATATGAAATCTTCAAGTTGGTTAACTGCACATATTACCATGTTCAAATATTTTAATGGTGTTGCTGAAACGCTTGTTCCTGATAATTTACGTACAGGCGTAAATAAACCAGATTACGCTGAACCAATTATCAATGAATCATACAGAGAGTTAGCTGATCACTATCAAACAGTTATTGTTCCAACTCGCGTTCGAAAAGCGAAAGATAAATCAAGTGTTGAAGGTGCTGTGGGTTTTATATCACGGCAAATTATCGCATCTCTTAGAAATGTTCAATGTTTCTATTTAGAAGATTTAAATGCATTAATGTGGAAAAGATTAGAAGAATTGAATCATGAACCTTTTCAAAAGAAGGAAGGTTCGCGTCGAAGTGTCTTTGAAGAAGAGGAACTTCCCTATTTAATACCAGTGAGACAACCTGACTATGAGTTAACGGAATGGAGAATAGCCAAAGTTCAGTTAAACTACCACATTCAAGTTGAACGAAACTATTACTCCGTTCCGTATGAATATGTTCAATGTGATGTTGAGGTCCGACTCACAAAGAACCTAATTGAAGTTTACTTCAATCAGTCTAGAATTGCATCCCATAAACGCATAAAAAATAAAGTTGATCAATACAGTACACTTCATGACCATATGCCAGATCACCATCGAAAGTATGCAGAACATACACCTGAAAATATACGACATTGGTCTAAAAAAATAGGGAGCAATACTTCAGAAATGGTTGAAAAAATACTAAATCAACAGGTTGAGAAACGTGCATTAAAAATGTTGATGGGTATCAAAAATCTCGAAAATAAGTATTCTGTACAACTCATTGAGGAAAGTAGTGAAATTATCATAAGTATAACCAAACAACCTACGTTATCTACTTTCAAAACCATTATAAAACGTCAATATGAACACAAAAAGAATAGCGGCTCATCACATTCAAAATCTGTCCGAACAGATACAGATTATGGATTTAGTCGTGGTTCCGATTACTTTGGAGGGAAATAGCTATGAGAAACGAAGAAACATTAGATAAATTAAAAAAAATGCGGTTAGGTGGTATGGCAGAAGCTTATGAAAATCATTCAAATGATAGAGAAATCCAAAACTTATCATTTGAAGAAAGATTTAATTTACTTATTGATTATGAGTATGCCCGTCGAAAATCGAATAAACTACAAAGATTAATAAAACAAGCGACATTTAGTGAACCTGAGGCTTGTGTTGAGGATATTGAATATTATCCTGATCGCCATTTAGATAAGGAATTTATGACACGATTGGCAACTGGCCAATATGTTGAAGACGGACAAAATATAATCTTTATGGGCGCTTCTGGTAACGGGAAAACGTGGTTAGCGAATGCTTTCGGTGTTCAAGCTTGTCGGCAGTTTAAGAAAGTGAAATATATCCGATTACCTGAATTAATTGATGAATTAAAGGTAGCTCGTTTTGAAGCAGATGGTAGTTATCGTAAGTTAGTAAATAAATATCGGAAAGTTGATTTATTAATAGTTGATGAATGGCTTCTCACGGAATTAAATCAGGAAGATTCGATCCATGTATTAGAAATAGTCGAAGCTCGATTAAATCACTCTTCAACTATCTTTTGTTCTCAGTTTGCACCAAAAGGGTGGCATCAGAAGATAGAAAATGTTCAGTTGGCAGATGCCATTTTAGATCGTGTCGTGCATAATTCTTATAAGATTCTCATAGATGGGGAAGTTTCGATGCGTGAACGCCACGGATTGGGGGATTTCTGATGATTCCAATTGAGGTTGAAAATCGAATTGCACGTTATTACTTTCACTATTTTATCCCATCCGAAGTTATGGGCGAATTAGAGGCACTCCTTCTTCCTTATTATTTAGAAGACGAAAAGCCTTCGGCTGATGAAATGGTACAAAAAGCTATCAAACT
>NZ_JAXHDD010000112.1:0-2551 GCF_037072025.1 Pseudogracilibacillus sp. SO30301A
ATGGTTTAATGATAAAATCATCTGCACCATTTTCATAACCATATACTTGATCTATTTCACCCATTTGGGCAGACAGTATCATAATAGGACATGTAGATACTTGTCTTATTTTTCGTAACCAATAATAGCCATCAAAAGCAGGAAGGTTAATATCCATTATAACCAAGTGTGGTTCTATTTCTTGAAAAACATCTAGTACCTTTTTGAATTTTCCAACAATTTGACACTCATATTCATATTTTTCAATATGGCTTTTTAATGTACTTGCGATATCTATTACATCTTCCACGATCAATATTTTATGCATAAAATCACCCAACTTTTTAATTCATTAAGTGTTTATATTTAGCGTATCTTACAGACTATGGCTAACACCTTTTATTGTGCCTTTTTCACTTTTCTAGTTACTTTCTTCTTTTTTCCTGAGTCAGCCATTACCTTCTCATAATCAGGAGACTTCAGGATAATAAGAAAGGTAAGGAAAACCATAAGTAGTAAAGAGCTGATTCCGATAATTGGATTCGTAGCACTTAAGTCTATATTTGTATACCGAGTCAATCCTAAACCAGAGGTAATAGGATAAAAATCGTTTAAATTTCATCCTGCAGCAAAAATACCGCAAAATCCATAAAAGAAGGCCAATCCTACACCTGCAAAAAAGCTATCTTTCTTTCTGCTGAAATAAGCGATAATTGGTAATACTGCTAAATAGTTACAGAACCCAGTCGCCATAATTTGATAAAGTGCCTTGAATAAAATGGATGCAGAGAATCCCCCAAAACCAAATATTATGGAAAGCAAGATGGAGATAATGAAACTGGCTACTCCAAACAATAGAGTTAATATGCCAATCACTATCATTTTTCCAATCAACATTTTACGAAAGGAAACAGGAATTGTCAGCATCGTTTTCAGTGTCTGATCCGTATATTCCCGATTGATTAAATAGCCTCCGATTAATACAATCATAAACGGAAAAGCTAAACTAAAATTATTCCAAATCACATTATTGTAAAAGAATTCATAGGTAACCGAACCTTCACCACTATTCGATTGAAAAGCAGCTAAAACAGCTGAAATAAAAACTGCAATGATACCTATCCAAATAATACTTTGACGTTTTAGTTTTAAAAACTCTGTTATTATAATCTGATACATTTTTATCACCCCATTCATATTTCAATTTTTTTATAAATAAAAGTAGCTATAGCTGTAAAGATCACCGAATAAATAATCATCATACTAAATGTTTCTAATGTAGAGGATGTATACGGCAGTATATAGCTCAACGCTTCCTCTACAGGAAATAACGTTAAATACCATTTAAATACGATTGAAATGGGCATTATGGACGCCAATGCATTATGCGCTGAGAATTGTGGAAACTCACCTAAAAAAGAGCTGCTTAGAGATCTTAGTATCGCTTTTGTCAAAAATGAAATAGAATTTTGTATGGATTGGATGACAGACGATGTGGTTTGGGAAATCATTGGTGATAAACTAATTCAGGGAAAATGTCCTACTCACCATACAGCTCACTACTAATTTTTCCCAGTTTTCAATAACAGATTGGGCCTTACTATGATGACGCTTACAAACTATAAACAAAAGCATTAAATGATATACATGCCTAAAAAATCGGTTAACTTGAAGTCCCAAATAGCCAATAATATTGCACAAGCTTTTTATGTAATGTTATTTTTTTTGTGTCAATTTCATATATTCATTAATTAATTCATTAATTAACCTATCTAATTCTTGACTAATCTGTATGGTTAAAGGATGATTTATTCCCATTTCTTCACTGGTTCGAATCATCTTTTTTTAAAAAACTTTAATTTTTTTCTTAATTCTTTTTTTGCACTCAAAACTTTTTAAACTCCTGTTCTTTACGTGATACACAAAATTTAAATTATTATTGTTTATTACTTATTTCAATAAAAGTCTTCTTAAAGATTTGAATCATGGAAAAATTGAGGATAATGGAATAGGATACCTTATCGTGAAGTAGAAAAGTATACAGTTAATAAAACGACAAAGATAGTAAAATCTTTTAAAAAGCAGTTCCCAAAGTTTAGTGTAGAAATTGAAATGGAGAACGCTAAGAAAAAGGATAAAAAGTAAATGCATATTTTTAAGAGTAGTTCTTTGTTATAAAGTTAAATAATAAAATGAAAACGGGATCATGAAAAATCACCACTTGTTCATATCATAGCTAACAAGCAGTGATATTTTTAATTTCTTAAACTAAATAAGTCATCGAATGAAGAAGGTGATTAAATTATAGGAGTGTATGTTTAAAGGCTACATTATAATTTTAATCAGATAATTCTCTTATACGATTAATTTCAATCATTATAGCTTGCTGCTCCAATTCCATTAGATTAATAATTTCTATTAATTCAGGTATGGCACGATCTAATGTATATACTTTATCCGAAGCCAGACTATAAGTGATACTAAGTAATTTTTGTTCCAGTTCCACAAAATATAATTTCCGACTTAATTCGCCTATTAATAAATTTTCTGGCACTCTGTCAGATTTCATATA
>NZ_JAXHDD010000113.1:0-2512 GCF_037072025.1 Pseudogracilibacillus sp. SO30301A
GATTAATTTTTGTCATTATGTATTTCCCCTTTTAGTTTAATTTTTCGTTGTTGCCGTGAGCAACCTCGAATTTTATGTAAAATTTAATTCATTAATATAATGAATATAATGCTTGACACTTGCTTTTTAGATGTGATATTGTTAATAATTGATAATAGTTTGCTTATTTTTAATGGAAAGCAAAAAATAATATAGCGCTTTAGCTCGGCTTTTCCTGCACTTGGAAAAGAAACGAGGTAAACGCAAAGTGTGTGATAGTATAGTCGCTGACTAAAACCTTGTCAGCTCTTGTTGTCACTACGTTCCAACCTAGTTTTTAAGTAGTTGTCGAGTAAGTTTCCTACTAATAAATTATAATATCGTTCCATTCTTCCCCTATAGGGATTCTTATTGATAAATAACTATCATTTATATAAGTGTTGCTATTTCATATAAAGCATTAAATCCGAAATTTGCAGACGTATGCAAATTTGGCTCGAGGAATTTCCAACCACGTGGTCGTATTTGGCAATTCACTAGCAATATAAATCTGTTTTTGTTTCGCCAGATGAAGGAATTTCGTGCTCTTCTTTTATAAACTCACTTTTATCAACTGATTCAGGTAGTAACATGACTTGTCTCACTTGTGTCCAAGAAAGTTTCTTCAAATCCGAATTCAAGTTCGGATTTTGATTATAAAATTTCATAAATTCTTGAGCATACCTTTGAGAATATTCAAAGTTATTATCTAGCCATCCACCAAAGTTGCCATGAGCCAAATCATTCTCTTTCACATGCTTTAACCGTCTGCCTATGGTTAAAAAAACGACACTCAGCAATCAATACTAAGTGTCGCTAATCTATTAACTAACCCAACTCGTATAAATCAGTCAAATCTGCAAACAATACTGATGTTTTCAATTTATCGTATACGTCTAGTGTTACATCTTTGATCTCCAATTCGTCTAGTATTAACTGCAACTTCTCAATTTTCTTTTTGCTGTTGATATTTAGTGTTAGGTTGATCTCTGCGATATAGCTTTTTTCTTCTTTTAGTTCTTCGTTCAAAACTTGATCAAATAAGTCTTGAGTGCGTGATTCGATTTCCTTTTTTGATAATCCTTGTAATTCTAATTCTTCGATTTTGTTTTCTAGTGTGATCATTGCATGTATCCCCTTTTAGTTTTTTCTTTTAATCTGATCAATTTATCTATCCTCTTTTAAGTTATTGTTTTATTATTTAATTTTCCATCCACCAAACATTTTCCTAGTTGCCATGTTATTTCCATCTTCATACTTAAATTCTATCCAAATTTGATCATTGTTAAAGTGAGCACCTATATCTTCTTCTAATAGTGGGCCTATCTCTTCTACATAATAGCGTCTCTCATCTTCACTTGAAATTTTAAACTCATTTGGTACATAAACATTTACTACATCAAAATCGCTTCCGGGGTTCTCTTGTATATCAATTACACCAGCTTCTCCATAGTGTTCTAATAAGTCTGTTTTATAGCTGTCCCAGTCCTCTACAGCTTGATTAAAGGCTTCTTCATCTTGCTTTTTCTGTTCTTCTTTCTCTTTAACTTCTTTATCAGCTTTTTCTTGCTCTTTCTTTTCTTTCTCAGCTTCCTCTTTTTCTTTTTGAGCCTTTTCCTCTTCTTTTGCTAACTTCTTTTCTTCTCGTTCCTTTTCCAATTGCTCTTGTCTAGCTTTCGCTTCTGCCTTTTCTTCTTCAGATGGTTGTCCAACCATCAAGATAAAAACAAACCATACTCCAAATACGACAGATAAAATCATGTTTGTTTTCTTTTCAAAGTGCTTGTTTGTCCAGATTAATATAATTCCAATTGGGGCAAAAAATAAAAGCATTAATATGGCAAACCATTTTTTCTTATGGAACTTTTCTTTTTTTGTAGTCATTTTCTCCATCCCCTTTTCCCTTAATTGTTGTTTTGATTTCGACTATTATTGACCTACTAATATTATACAAGTGCCAAATTATCTATTCAGTGATTTCCGGCTTATCTAGTTTAGTTAACAACTCTTCCAACTGATTACATTTTTCTTGATATTTCTTACTCAAATTGTTGTCTTTATGATCTTTAAACTTCTTAATAATTTTTTCAGCTTGTTCCATCTCCAGCAAGATTCCCCGGATAAACACAGATATTAGTGATTCATCTTCAATTTCAATTTTTGCTTTTTGAAAGTCTCCACTGTTGTTTTTGTACATTTTAACGTTTAACATTTCCCCTATCCCCTTTATTTAATTCACTTTTTTGCTATAATGTGTTTGTAGTTTATTTTTATTCGGCTCGTATGGTGTTGGCGCACTATGCGAGTTTTTATTTTGCTTTTTGATGATTATTTCAGCGATTCCAGCGATTAGTGCTAAAACTAATATAAAGCTTACTATGAACGCCAAAACAGCAATTTGTAGTTTGTTTGCGTTGATTTCAAATTCTGTGCTGCTCATTTTGCCAAAGGCAAAACCTAGCTTTCCTTCTTTGATGTAGCTTTCTATTTTACT
>NZ_JAXHDD010000114.1:0-2461 GCF_037072025.1 Pseudogracilibacillus sp. SO30301A
ACTGTTTTAGCTTTCAAGATTTGATGAAATAAAGGTTAGGTTTTCCCTTTCATTAATCATATATTTGTTTTTTGACAAAGAAAGTACAGAGATAGAAATACCAAGTTACTATAGCTGTAAATGACTTGGTATTTCTATAAAGCGTTATTTTGCAAGTATATTTAATAGATTTAATAGTCAAGTTTTAACATGCTGACTTTCCCACCTTTTTATTTTCAGTGAAAGACGTCTTTTGCAACATAAAGAAATTCCTTTACTGCTGGGGAGGCATTCGCAATAGAATAACAGGCAAGTGCAACTTCACGGCTATTTTTAATATTTAGTTTGCTAACCTTTATATTTTGTTGGGTCTTTAAAAATAGTTCTGGACCAATAGTAACACCAAGTCCTTCCTGTACCATATTAGCGATGGTTGTACAGTCGTGCACTTCAAAAAGAATCGATGGTTTCATTTGCGCTTCTTCAAATAATTCCTCAACATGTGATTGATACATACCTGTTGGCATAATAAAAGATTCTTCCACTAAATCTTCCATATTCACTGTTTCTTTGTTTAGAAATCTGTGTTCTGGATGAAAGGCTACTACCATGTTATCTCTTATGAGAGGAACCAGGTCAAAATCTGGATTTGATTTTCCTTTTACTACAAACCCAATGTCAATAATACCTGAATTCAACCATTCCGTAATCTCTTCATAAGTTCCCTCAAAAAACTTAAAATCGATCTTGGGATGTTTTTTCTGAAATTTTGCAAGCAATTTAGGCAATAAACAGGAAGAAGCACTTGCAAAAGTACCGATACGAATAATCCCTGTTTCTAGATTGTTTGTTAATGCAATTTCCTGGTTTATGACTTCCACTCTTTTTAACACTTCTCTAATATGCGGAAGTGTTTTTTGCCCTATATCTGTAAGTGTTATTCCTTTTTTACGATCACGAATTAATAGGGAGACACCCCATTCAGACTCTAAACTCGCAATTGCATGACTCACGGCTGATTGAGTCATATTTAATGCTTCAGCAGTCTCTGTAAAGCTTCCTAGCTCGACTACTTTTGCAATGATTTCGTACCGAACAATAGTCATGAGTAATTACTCATCTCCTTGATTAAAAATATCAATTTTACTTATGTTAACACGAGACTTAAAATTAATACAACGTTTTAAATATAAGGAGATGTACAAAATGAAAAATAATATAAATCAACTAATCATCATACTTTTGGCTTTGGGAGCTTTTGTAACAGGAACAGCAGAGTTTGTTGTTTCTGGAATTTTAGAGCTGATTTCTTTTGAATTAGATGTTTCGATTTCAATAGCTGGTCAGTTGATTACGATTTATTCTTTATCTTATGCCATCGGAGCATTAGTCCTGGTTATGTTAACGTCTAAGTTTGATCGTAAAAAAGTACTCTTATATGCTATCTTTACTTTTATTTTAGGTAATCTTGTTGCATTTTTTAGTTCCAATTTTGTTTTTCTTATGTTATCCAGAGTCATTATGGCGATGAGTGGAGGGCTATATATTGTTGTTGCCACCAATTATGCCGCTCAAATTGCAGTTCCAGAAAAAAGAGGTAGTGCTATGGCAACAGTCATTACAGGTTTCACTGTTTCATTAGTACTTGGAGTGCCTATTGGGACATTTTTAGCTGGACATTTTGATTGGCACTATATTTTCTTAATCATTGCGCTTGGCACCGTTTTTTTATTGATAGGACTTTACAAATTATTACCGGCTATAGAAGGAAACCAACCGTTGCCATTTAAACAACAGCTGCAAATTATTAAAGATAAACGAGTCCTTACTGGTTTAATGACAACGATCTTTTGGATTTTAGGATATACAATGGTGTTTGCCTACATTGCTCCATTATTAAGACATACTGCTGATTTTTCTATAGATATGACAAGTATCGCGTTATTTGTTTTAGGCACTTTTGCTTTTATTGGCTCACGCTTTGGAGGATATGCTGTAGACAGATGGGGACCTAATCGAACGATATCATTAAGTTTATGTGTTCATATCATTTCTTTATGTGTACTAACATATACACAGTACTCAACAGTGGGTGTAATTGTCACACTCGCTTTTTGGGGAGTAGCAACTTGGACAACGACACCAGCAAAGCAGTTTTATCTGATTTCACTAAAACCACAATCCTCTGAAACAGTACTCAGTTTTAATACCGCATTAATGAATGTGGGAATGATGCTAGGCTCCGCATTAGGAGGAATCATTATTCAATATACGAATATTGTAAATTTAAGCTGGATAGGTGGATTATTCGTTATACTCGCACTTGTTTTTATCAGATATTCTTTCTACCTAAATAAAAATGTTATGGAGTACCACCGACTTTAGCGAATTAAAAAATAATATTTAAACCCAACTGCCTTGATATTCAGTTGGGTTTTAATTTTTTCTTTAAAAAATACTCTTCGATATTTGGCATTTCATA
>NZ_JAXHDD010000115.1:0-2212 GCF_037072025.1 Pseudogracilibacillus sp. SO30301A
AAAGCACAGCGGTAATATGTCAAGTCCTTGAAACAAGAAAATTGGAAATTAATTTTGAAAAAGATAACTACACAGCTAAAAAAGCTTAACCCTAATAAACCTCACTATTTTACTGAAAATTGCGAACAACTATCAGTTTTAGTGAAATGGAAAATAAGGGAGATAATGTAAGTGGATCTTATTGATCTCTCCTTTCAGGTGGTGTGTACAATTGATTAGTTTTTAGTAGCGCGAAAACTAATCGTACCAATTTTCTAGCGGTAAGGACGAGTGCTCGTTTGTGTTGATGTTTAGTTACTTCTTTATATTTCTTTTGGTAAAAATCTCTATATTCTGAGTCATGTTTTCTTATATTGTCGGCTGCTTGAACCAAATAATACCTAAGGTATTTGTTTCCGGTAAGCATACGTTTCGTTTCATCGGCTTCAAATTCACCTGATTGATGCTGATTCCAAACAAGGCCTGCATATTTAGCCAATGCATGCTGGTTTTTAAAACGTTTAATATCGCCGATTTCAGCGATTAGACCCGCGGCAAATACAGGACCAATTCCTTTAATAGAAATTAACGTGTTAGGAATACCTTTCATCAGTCTATCAATTTCTTTATCTAATCTTTTCACTTCCGTTTCCATGTGCTTAATAACACTTAGTGTTACGGATAGGGAAATATTAACGGGATCAGCCATTGCTTTATTTAATCGATAAGAGCTACGTGCTATCTTTTGAAGATACTTTGCGATTTCTTCAGGGTTTTCAAAACGGTTTTTCCCTTTTTCCCGAAGGAAATCTATTAATTGTTCAATAGACATTTCCGCAATCTGTTCGGGTTCGAGCTCTTGGATCACCGCTATACAAGTTGTGCCAAATATATTGGAAAATGGATTATCTTGACGTAATCCACTAAACTTTAAAAATACTTGATTTAGAAAATAGGTTTTGTCTCTTGCGGTATTTTTCATGAGATGAAAACGGGTTCTTGTTAAACGCTGCAAGGCTTCATAATGAATAGATTCTTTCATTTCGTTAGGCAGTCGTCCAAAACGCAGGTGGTCTGCGATAACCCAGGCATCAATACGATCGTTTTTTACGAGGGAATCATACCCCTTTTTGAAACGAGCGATCATTCTCGCATTTAAGACGTATATATGTGATTGGATATTAGGCTCATATCCTTGAAGTTGGTCTCTTAAATAATGTGCAAGATGCCAACCAAGGTTTGATGTAGCTTCCATCCCTATTTTCATTGAATTTAATGCATGCTTTTCGCATGTTTCCAATATTTTTTTAATGAGGGTATCTGCCCCTATTTGATCATTGGAAACAGCAAAGCTAGCTATTGAAGTTCCATCTTCAATCATGAATTGTACATGATGAGAATTTAAACTTACGTCTATACCAACTAACATTTGCGACATAGTATCACCTCCAGGTGAAGCAGTAATCAAGTTAATCTCAGACCTGGGTGCCCATGGGAACCATCTAGATCTGCCTCGTCATCAGCACTCATCCGTCAAAGAAGACAATTAATGGGACGCTACTTCCCCTTCTAAGTCGGAGGCGCAACCAGCGGTTAGAAATTCAATGATGGATCATGGGTAGCAGGCTTTAACAGCAGTACACAAAAAGTGTCCGCAAGGAGGATAAGAAATCTCCTAAGAAAAACTTGTCGATCCCATTGTCCCATAGGCAAGTCTGAGAAATCTATACAAAAATATTGGTAAAGAAATGCGCATTAGCACATTAGCAATATTTTCTCATTATTGAGTTGTAAAAAAGCATAACAAATAAGCTGACAATGTATTAATTATCAGTAAAAAGTTAGTATTACCCGCCACTCTTGACCTTGTCCATCCGCCCATGGTGTTGATCACTTAAGGGTTGGGTCAAATAAATCCCTAAAGGGAACCCAACCCGCCAAATAGGCTACCATGGGCGGAACAATACTAAGCTTCCGCTGCGCGGGTCCCTGAACCCACACATCGTAAGCTAAGTATTGGAGCCTACGGTCAAGAGCAAGCAGCTACGCTGTGGCTCCCTCATCCGAGGTGAAGCAGGTAAAACGGGTAAAACAAATGAAGTGGATGAGGAAGCAACATAGCTACTCAACCATAAAAACAAAATTAAAATTGGAAATTGATTTAGGGTCTTTCTGGTTGTCCGGATCAACTGGAAATTCTCCTAAATCAGAGCTCTAAATATATTATACGAGG
>NZ_JAXHDD010000116.1:0-2181 GCF_037072025.1 Pseudogracilibacillus sp. SO30301A
GACCGTCTCAATGATAAGGTGCTGGCGACTGAAGCCGACCTGATGAATGAAATCGCCATGATTGAAATGTATTTATTCAGCGGAAATTTAAGTCCGGAAAAGCACCATGTCAATGATTTGGAAGCTGCGCATTTAAGCTCCTATTTAGCGTTATTGTACAATTACCAGCGTGCTGTTAGGGAAACGAAAGAAATTTGGGACTTGGATTATGGACCGAATGATCCGTTATATGCCAGAATTGATGGACTAGAATACGAGATGGCCGGTGACCCTTTAGCCATCCGGCTGAATTCAGCAATCGCGATCAGTCTGTTCCCGGATGAAACAGGAGAATGGAGCAGAGCAGACTTTATGGCGCGGGAAGATCAGATTGGTGCCAATGTAAATGAGTCGAGTGTCGTCTTTTATCCAGGTTTCACCGGGGCAAATGCCTTACAGCGCGAAGAAAACTTGAAATTGAATGAAGAACGGGCAACATATACACAAGATTACATCGGCAAAGAGCTGGCGGTTAAAGCGTTGGAAGCCACAACAAAAGGAAACCCGCTGACAGGTGTGTTTCTTTCCATCAGTGAGTATCAGGCTGGACTGGATGATCTTGAAGAAGGTATGAAAGTCGGCGAAGCGAAATTAGTCGCCATGGATTTGGGCATGGAAATGCAAATCTCAGAACGCCATGTGCCTGGTACAGGGCCAGATCAGCTGGAAATCAAACTCATCCCGACCGATGTGACACACGACAAGCTTGACCGCTGGGAAAAAGTCGTCGATTTAGGCTATGATATCAAATATCCGAGCGAAGATATCAATACACAAGACTGGTATCAGGTCAGCGAATTTTTACATAAGAATAAAAAAGATATTCAACTAGCAGATTCCGAGATTTACGAATACATTTTCAATGGACGTTTACCAGAAGGCAAAACGATTGAGGATCTTGTCGGTGCGAAGTAGGGAGATGTGGAAATGAAGCGAAAATTAACTGTCTGTTTGTTCGGGATCGCCTTTCTTTTGCTCGGAGCTTGTGCCAATGACGATGAAACAGCCAACGAACTTATCGACTATTATAATAATGATTGGCAAAAACTGCAGACGATGAAATCAGAAAAAATCGGTGATCGCGCTTTCGATTGGGTTGCTTTTGACAAAGAAGAAAATCCTGAAGAGGGCATCGAGTATCTGGAAAATGAAGTATTGCCTGAACTGGATGCCCTCAGAGATTATTTATACAGTATTGAACCAAAAACAGAAGCAGTGCGCGAACTGCATCAATTACAGATTGAGGCAGAAGAATTTGGCTTTCAAATCATCGAAGAAAATACCATGGAATATTATCGTGATGAGATTGAGGACGAAGAAATTTGGGCAAAGGTTGATGAATTAAAGGATAAATATGACGCATTTTCCGAGCGCCTGCACAAATTGATGGGTGATTATGACCTTGAATTTGAAAAAGACACCAATGAAGAAGGCAAAACAATTCAAGTTATTAGGAAAAAGATCAAACTAGAAAACGTGTAGCTGTAGAAATGGCTTCTTCCCTAGGTTGGGATAGATATGTTGGAGACGAGGGAATTATAATAGTATCGACCGTTTTGGAGCATCAGGAAATGGCGACAAAATCGTTAAGGAGTATGGCTTTACTGTTGAAAATATTGTAAATAAGGTAATAAACTTTTCTATAATATTAATTCGATTGACTACACTTCTATGAAGTATTAAATATAAAATCCTTTAGTAAAACTTTAAAGCACCAACCAAATCAGATAAAGTATGCCCTGATAGGTTGGTTTTTCTATGAACTGAAACTGAGGAGTTCGAAAAAAATGTGTTGACTAATAGTAATGATTTCTGACAACTCCCACAGCTAAAGCAGTGGGGTTCTAGGGTACTTGGAAGCTTCTCAATGGTGCCCTTATCTTTCCTTTCGGAAAAAGTTTCCACCAAAGCACTGGCGCGCTTTCTCCTAAAACATTAACGGACGTATTGCGTATAGCAAGGCACCTCTCTCAACAAGCCTAAAAAGACTCTTGATATTCTTTTCGTTCTGGTTAGTGTTTATGCGACAAACCAACGCAATGTTTTACTTGGTGATTCTTTTAGCTGTGCAATCTCACGATCATGCAGCTCAACAATTTTATTCCATTGTGCGTTGCATAAATCCACATCAACTGAATTAAA
>NZ_JAXHDD010000117.1:0-2142 GCF_037072025.1 Pseudogracilibacillus sp. SO30301A
TTGATTACAGCCACCTAAATGTACCAGCCTTGCCATTGTTTTTACCAGAGAGTGACAAGGAATTTACCACTCATTGCCAACCAGTTTACCAATATACCAATATACAAAAAGTTGAGTATTGGGGATAGATTTGAACTACCTTTGTCGAGCTTAGAACCATTGTTTGCGGATATTAGAACCAGTAAGGGTGGGAATAAGAGCCACTGATTAATAATACACAGAATAATAAACAGCCATCGGAATATTGCCGTTCCAATGGCTGTCTGTTCTATCTAAATTTTTTCTCTTTTAATTGCTTATCAATAATCTCAATGGCTAAATTAACGAGTTCATCATGATCTAAATTCTCGTCCTCCATCCATACACAAGGAGGTAATAGCCTATCTACTATTTTCCTCATCACTTCATTAGGTAAATACCTGTGAAAAAAGTAATTAGCTATACGATTTTCAACTTCTGTTGGAATCATTTTGGTACCACCAATCCGTGACGTTCTCTCATCGAAACTTCCCCATCAATCAAAATTTGATAGGAATCATGAATGATTCGATCTAGGATAGCTTCTGCGATGGTTTCATTTCCTAGTTTCAAATGCCATCCGCTTGGGTCAATCTGCGAACAGAAAATAGTGGATGCTGTCTTATGACGAGATTCTGTGATTTCTAGTAAGATTGCAGCTTCATCTGTTGATAAATTTGTAAGCAACCACTCGTCCAAGATGAGTAAATTTACCTTTGTATATTTTTTAATCAATTTACGATAACTTCCATCTGCTGCTAATTTGGCAAGTGTAAGTTCATCTAGTAATTCCGGTAAACGAATATATTTGACTTTATAAAATTGACGACAAGCTGAAACTCCAAATGCAGATGCTAAGAATGATTTTCCTGAACCTGTAGGTCCTTTCAGAATGATATTGTGATATTCTTGAATATAAAGACCACTAGCTAATTTAAGAATTAATTCTTTATCTAGTTTACGATCTTCATGATATTCGATGTCTTCAATGCATGCCTTTGAATCTATGAAGGTTGCTGATTTAATCAAGCGTTGAAGTTTATTACTTCTTCGGCGTGAAAACTCTAAGTCTACTAATAACGAAAGACGATCCTCAAAAGACATCTTTTGAAATTCTTTATTACTAACTTGTTCTTTATAAGCCTCAGCCATTCCACTTAATTTCATTTCATGTAGTTTTGTTAGTGTTTGTTCATTCATCATTTGTCTTTTCCTCCATAGTAGGCAGCACCACGAGTGAAGCCATAGTTGTTTTTATTTATTTCAGATTTGCTTTTAAGTTCCTGTTCAGCGTCATCTTTCTTATTGTTCTTTAACATCGTTTGAATGCTTTTTACCGTTGGTCTTTTTGTGACAGAAATCACCATTTTACATGCTCGTTCAATTTCATACTTTGAGTAACGACGTTCTGATTTTTTTAATGAAAAAATAGATTGTAATGCTTGTTTTTCCGATTGGTAAGTATCAATAATATAGTGAATGAAACCCAAAGTTGAGACTCCTATACTTTCGGCCCATTCAATTGCCGCCTCTGGCGTTTGATCAACATATAGTTTATGATTATCTGGCATATGATCACGGACAGTGGATAATTGACCAAACTTTCCATATAATCGTTTATGAGAAGCTATCCGCATATGTTTGAAAAAAACCTCAACGAGACTGTCTGAAAGTTTGATTTCAACCTGTTGATTGATATATTCATATGGAACTGAATAAAACATGCTCTCAACAGAAATATGATAATCAGGACGTACTTTCGCTGTTTTCCATTCAGACATTTTATATGGTGTAGCTGGAAGGGGAGAAAGCGCAAATTTCTCCTCTTCTTCAAATGCTGAAAAGCGAGATCCCTTTTTACGAGTGAAGGATCACCGATTAAATTCATCAAGTTTTTTCCAAACCTCTTCATTCAACTCGTCAATGTTGAAACAATGAGAATTTCTTAAAGCTGCAATAATCCATGTGGAAATAACACCAACAGAGCCTTCGACACTAGCCTTGTCTTTTGGTGAACGAACTCGTGCAGGCATAACGATGGTATTATAATAGTCTGCCATCTCCTTGTAAGTGGGATTTAAGATTAATTCTTGAACAGTATGTTTTGTAACACTTGCTTTCAGG
>NZ_JAXHDD010000118.1:0-2120 GCF_037072025.1 Pseudogracilibacillus sp. SO30301A
ATTTAAAGAATCACTGGAATACAAATATCTGGAGGAACTATTCGAAGCGTCTTTTTTGCGAAATCAGTTGTTTGAAGGAGATAAAGTTGCTTAATTGCTCAAAATGGAATAGAAGGAAAACACAGTAATAGTAAGGGGTTCAGTACAAAACAGCATCTGAAAACCCCTATGTTTCGGGGTGCGAAACTTAAGTTAATAATTTTTTTGCCTGATTCAATCGGTAATGATTCAAGTACTCTCCAGGTGGCATCGATAAATGTTTTTGAAATAAGTAGGCAATTTGGTTTACATTTATTTGGTGCCTTTCCGCTAAAACTGATACACTTAACGGTGTTTCATAATTCTCATGAATATCATCTAAAATTTGTTCTAGCATTTGTTTGTTTTTACTTTGCCCAGATTTCTCCATAAAAGAGACCATTAAATTTAAAGTATTAAACCATATTTCTTGTATGCGAAGGCTATAGTAAGGGACTGGACTTTGCCAATAGTGAACTAACTTATTTAAATTTTCAAATATACGCATGTATTCTATAGATGATATTTGAAAATGTTTTTTAGATAAATCACCTTCTGCATCATCTTTTATTTTTAATGTTTTATAAAGGACAAGAATATACACCCAATCCTCATCTCCCACAACTTCACGATCATTTCTCATATGAGGGCCAGCATGTACGATAACACCAGGCTTTAAATCATAACTACTTTCATTAAAGTGAAAAATAGCTTGTCCTTGAATTGGAAAGATAAATCCCGAATACTCTGAATTCATCCACCCTATAGATTTCACTTTAGGTTTACGAACTTCTTTCGTAATACTTTCAATACGCATATAATAATTTGAAAAATATTGCAATAACACTTCCGGTGTTCTAATCTCCATTTTCATCACACTTTACTTTATTAAGTCTAATTCTGCATTCGTTTATAATGTATTTAAGACATTTTTCCAGCGGTTTATCAGGATAATATATTTGATTACGAACATCTATAAGTGATATCGATGAGCGTGCCCACAAGCGGGTGGTAATCTCAATTATTTCTTCTGTAAACTGATTAATTACATGACTTTCTCTAGACAAAAATATTCACTCCTTTACTAAAATCCTGTCTATTAGACTATTATAAATGAGAATGAGAATGAGTATCAAATATATCCGGAAAAATTTAAAGATTATAATTTCTATGTTATGAGGAAAGAAGAATTGAGTCATGGGTAAAAACAAGGCTCAATAGATGGAGAGTGTCATATTCGGTTAACAATGAATTTTTTTTTAATAATTAGAATGTGGACAATTTTTTTAGTTATTTATTTACAAAAAAAGACAAATAAATGTTTATGTCATTTCTTATCCATTTTTGAACTACTCATAATACAGATCCATTCGTTTGAAAATAGTAATAACCAGCCATAACACTTGTCGCGTGCCACGGCTAGTTATTTGTTTTGTTAGTCTACATTAGTTTTCTGTCATTTTCTTAGTTAATTAGGCAAATAGAAGCTCTATCACCACTTATTTCCATATTGGAGAATTTCAGACAATTTGCATGATTTTTTTTACTGATCCAAAGCCTAAAGAACAGCCTGTACACCGTACGTGATACCAATCGGTCCGTAACCGAGAGCCAACTCTCCATTAATTGAATAGACGTGATTGTTCTGAACGGCCTTCAATCCTCGCCAAACCTCACTTTCTTCCCACTCATCTGTTAATGTTGGAATCGATTGATCACTATCATTGAAATAACCCAAAAATAAATGGTCTATATCTAGTGTAGTTATGCCCTCTAAACTAATCTGCTCTCCTTCTTGCATTGTATCAGGCACTGGCGCTTTAAGACCAAGCCCATCATAGTATGGCTTCAAATAATCAATGCCTTGTAGCCATACTTCCTTCTCTCTTACTTGCACAAACGCTACTATGCCTTCCAAGTTAGCCAATCATTCCCTGCCATCTTTCACAATTAATATTAAGGAGTCATGTTAAATGAAAAGGAGAAGAGACGAAATTGTTTCCTATGATGCATTGCATTTTTATTTGCAAAAGTCCCATTACATGTTTATGGTGCTTATCGTACATATTTGGAACCCAATTTTTCATATAGTGGGCATTTTG
>NZ_JAXHDD010000119.1:0-1985 GCF_037072025.1 Pseudogracilibacillus sp. SO30301A
TGTAAATCAGCACATTATCCCAGACACTAAATATCAAATTAATCCAGCCTGAAATCTGTGATAATTTGATATTTTGCTCACTTTATTTCAGATTTGAAAATAACTTGACAGATTATTTCAGGTAAACTTTTATAAAAAGATCTCCCTAAAAAGGGAGATCTTTTATTGGCAGTAATTCTTTCTCTGATATCCGAACTTTGTACGTCTCTACTAAACGTAGGGAGAAATCAACCTCGTCTTCAATTGTCACAAACCAATCATTATAATCTTTTTCGAAGATTGTTTTATAATAACGTTTTTGAATGCGAATTTCGAAATTCATTCCTATAAACGCTTCGTATTCTTCTAGACCAATCCACATTCTCCACTCCTGTTCACCTACATCAAAAATCATGATTCCCGTCCTCATCATAGACCACTTACCCCAATAGCCATTTGAACAATTTCCTCATCAATTTGTTCTTTCTTTTGTTGCGCTCCATATAGTAAGGAATTAATGGTTAATGTGTTGACGACCCGTGGCCATCCTTGCGAACGTAAGGCAATGGCTTCAAGTGCAGATGCTGTAAATATGGGCATCCTGACACCAGCCAGTTTTAAATGATGCTCTATATAGTCATAAACATCGTCTTTGCTTAATGATTGTAATTGATATCGCATGACGATTCGCTGCGCCAATGGACGATGGTGATTTAAGTTCAAGCGCATTTTTAAATGCGGTAATCCAGCTAATATAAGAATAAAAGGATTCGTTGAATCCATCCGGAAATTAAACAATATTGCTAAATCCTGTAAAAAGGCATCTTTTGCCATATGCATTTCATCCAGGATAAAAACAGGCGTAACTTTACGCTCTTGATCCATTCGTTCAATGCCCTGCTGAATCTGACGAAATAAATCTACCTTCCGAAATTTTGGGTCTTCCTCCAAACCATACGCCAATCCACGGTAAAAATCCATTACACCTCCAGTAGACAATGGGAAATAGACAACGTGATACAACGATGGATTAAGAGAATCCTTAAATGATCGTAGTGTAAATGTTTTACCAGCACCAGAATCCCCAATGATTAAACCAATTCCTTTAGATTTCCGTAAATATTCAAGACCATTCAATGCTTCTTGATAGCCAGTGGATTGAAACGCATCTTCTTTTCTCATATTCTTCGAAAACGGTTCTCTTGCTAATGAATAAAAGGCTTTATACATGATCTGATTCCCCCACGTGGCGAGTGGTATCAGGGACGGCGAAAGGGGATCGGTTCCGTTTGACATGTGCGTTATCATGGAAGGTAACTGGAATGGCTTCAGCTACCTTTTTTCCGTTTTCAAAAACATAGACAGTTTGTTCATCCATGCGAACCTCAATTCTCTGTCCGATATACTGAGAAGGAACTTCGTATAATCTTTTTTCTAATGTAATGGTTCCATCCAATTTCACTTTACGCTCTGCACGCTTTAGAAAAATCGTTTCTAATATAGACAAATCCTCTAAAAATGTGATATGATCTAATTGAGATTGAAATATTTGGTGGGGTGTTTTGCCGTCGAGCGATGCGTGCTCTTTACGGTGGTAATCCACCTCTAACCACTCCCAAAATCTTTCATTCAATTCCTCCAAAGAGTGAACTGGATCTGATTTTAATAACGGATAAAACCGTGTTTGGATTGTTTTGAATAGTCTTTCAATTTTACCTTTGGCCCTAGGATCATATGGTTGTGTGTGAGCCAATGTAATACCTAATTGCGCACATGCATATTGTAATGTTTCCGAACGATAAATTTTCCCGTTGTCTGCGTAAATAATTCTTGGTTTACCGCGCCGTATTATCGCCTCTTTTGTTACTTCTCTGAGCCCATCAAACTTTTCCGAAATGAAAAATTGTGCGTAGGGTACAAGTCTCGAACAGTCATCAATATAGGCTATAAGAAATGTCTTCTTCGCTTTCCCATTTATCGATAGATAGGGACCATGTGATAGATCC
>NZ_JAXHDD010000120.1:0-1903 GCF_037072025.1 Pseudogracilibacillus sp. SO30301A
AGCCAAACAAATAATAAATTTCGCATTTCCTACGGTGCTTACCCTGATTTTTGAAATTTACATTATAGCTTAGTTAGAATTTTGGTGAAGGATGTGGGCTAGCCCACATCCTTCACCAAAATTTCGCCGTCGGCTGACGGGTTTCCTGTGGGTGCCTTTCCTATAAATTAATCATGTATTGGCTATTCGCCCGTAAGTCAAAACTGGTGTCATCCATAATGACATACCAATTGTCTGCTAATTCCAGTCGACAAGGAATGGGGTTTTGCCCAATGTATAGTTCAAAACTTTCTCCACAATGAAGGGCGTATTCTCTTCCCTGCAGTTCAACTAGCCATTGCTCCTGATTCTGATCATAATGCATGCTACATTTGTTCATCATGATTCCTCCGTCTCTTTTTTTATATGGTCTTTTAATCGATAAGAATCACCTACAATATTTATTACTGTGGCATGGTGGAGAACGCGATCTAAGATTGCGTTTGCGATTTTAGGGTCCTGGAATATCTTGGCCCAGTCTTTAAAATTTGAATTTGTCGTAAATATAGTACTTTTGTTCTCATATCTTAAATCGATTAACTGAAAAAATAATTTAGCGTCATCTGCATCAATTGGTAAATATCCAATCTCGTCTATGATAAGAAGTCTATATTTTGCATAGTGTTTAAGCCTATTCTCCAATCGATTTTCTAACTTTGCCTTTTTCAAGTTTAGTATCAAATCATTACACTTAATAAAATAGGTACTTGTTCTTTTTTTGGCAGCTGCAATCCCGATAGAGGTGGCCAAGTGGGTCTTTCCGACCCCACTGGATCCCAAGAAAACGATGTTTTCTTTCCGTTCAATAAATCGTAATGATATAAAATCTAATATTTGCTCTTTATTAACGGACGGTTGAAATGAAAAGTCAAAGTCCTTTATTTCTTTGTGATGTGGAAATGCTGCCACTCTTACCATGGATTTCACCATGTTGATTTCTTTCATATCAATCTCATAATCTGTTAGTTTGATAAGAGCGTCCACGAATGAAAGTTGATTGTTATTCATGAAATCTATTGTTTCATCCAAATGAGTAACCATTTGGGTTAACTTTAGGTATTCTAAATTATCCACTAATTTTGTATAACTACTATTCATGACTATACACCTCATTAATTGCCGCTAAATTTTTTAACGATAATTCCTCAATATCATCTGCATAAGGCAACTGTTTAGTTAATGCCTCCTTGTAATGCTCTTGCTTGTAATTTAGCTTCCTTTGGCGTATTTCATGTCGAACGATTAAATCCGTGCTATAATAAACGTGAATATGGTTATCATATACTTGTAGGCTTACCTGCTTTCCAATGTATCCTGCGGGAACAGAATACTGGTTGGATTTATAGGAAATCATATTAGATGGATTCACTTTTACAAGTGTATGATTGATTTTATAAGCATCTCTTATCTGCTTACTTGGAAGTGGCGCTAAGAGATCTTTTTCTTTTTGTAAACTTAGTACTGGAATTCCTCCTGTTCCTTGATTATATTCATGATTTACTCGATTACATAGTTTTTCTATATACTGATTCAGCTCCTCATAATTAAATTTTCCTTGATATGCGTGTATCTCATCCAGTATTTTCATTGGGGATTCAACTTTTCCTTTTGTTTGTGCTCTCCTCGCAACACATGGTTTTACCTCAAATCCGAAATCTTTAGCGAATTGATAGAACCTTTCATTAATTATTCCTTTCCGATATTTTGTTCGTGACTCATTCATGATGGTTTTCATATTATCAACTAATAAAGTTTTGGGCACACCTCCAATTGTTTCAAAAGACTCTGTTAAAAATGATAATAATACGCTTTGTGACTTAGAAATTGACAACAAATAAACTCTAAAACGTGAATAGGATAAAAG
>NZ_JAXHDD010000122.1:0-1830 GCF_037072025.1 Pseudogracilibacillus sp. SO30301A
ACATTATCCAGAAGATTATCTAGAACGTTTTTTATTTCAAGAATTGGAATATTTACAAACTAAATATGGATTTACTACGTTGGATCCCGAAGGAGATGTTTGGATTGCACGAAAATAATAGTGAAGTTATTCAAAACAAAGTAATTCGAGAATTAAAAGAGTATTTTGATGACAAGATAACAAGCGGCTTTACTGTTCTTGAAAGAACCGATACGCCATATACGATGTTTAGCCTTAGTTTTATTGCATATGATTACTTTAATGTAACTTTCAATTATGACAGAGGAAGGTTTGGATGTTATACAATAGTTGGAGACAAGAAGATACCATTAAGAAACAGCCAACAGTGGTATGATAAAGCGGATATGGATGTCTTTTTGCAAGAATTAGAACAACAAATTGAACTCCGAATTCCGGATAAATTTTTAGAGTTTCACGGCTGGAAGTAAGATAAAAAAACTGCACTTGAGACTAAAGTACAGTTTTTTAATATAGATCGCTTATGAGGTTATTTTCGGAAGTCTAATTTATTTAAACTACCACCTGCTAAAGAAGGTGGTAGTTTAAGAGAATTTGAGGTAAATTCAGGTACAGTTGCTCCGTGGTTCGACGAAAAAGGATTAGGTACACAATTCTCTACTGATATTGAAATAATGACATTAAAAGGAGATTATGAAATAGCATCGGTCAAAAGCTTAATAGAAAACAAATATATAAGACTTTTAAGATAAAGGTGTGATAAATACATGAATATTGAGCAAGTGAAGAAGCTACTAAACGAGAAACAAATACTTACTTTTTCGACTAAGAAGTCTTTAGAACAAGTTAAAGATCAAGGGGAAAACTTTTATAAATTAAGATTTAAAAATGAGAAATGGGAATTTTTGTTTATTCAACAGGAGAGGAGCGACGAAAAAGAGACTGTATTAAAAAGGTTTGACAATGAATCAAACGCATGTAAATATTATTTCTTGTTTGAATTGAATACTTATTTTTTTTATCAATATGTTTATAAATTTGAATTAAATAATAAAGATATAAATATAGGGGAGCCAAATTGTACTATTTCTGATTTAAAGTCGGCTTTTACTAGATTGAATATCGATGAGAAATATTATAGTTTCAATGAAGCTAAAAAAGAGCATAGCATATTTTTGGATATGCAAAATAATAAAGAAAGCAGAGTAAAGTTTATTGGCGACTATAAAAAAGAGATCTTCGAAACACCAATCTTAGAAAATTGGCTAGCTTATTATGCCATGTACAAGTTTGTATATTATTTGTATTTACTAGATAAAGAATGTGAATTATTATTAAACAAGTAACATATTTATAAAGGATTTACGGATTCAGAATATAGCGTTGTATTAAAATAATAATATAATAACCGTTAGTTTTTGCCTACAGAATTACTTATATTTATTGAAGAGTCTAACTATAAAAATTATATAGGTAATATAATTGTTTCTTAAAACTGACCTTGAAGGGCTAAACTCTCATTCAAGGTTTTTTTATGAATAGTATCCAGTGGTGATTTAGCTAAAAAGTACCCAAATGGAGTAAAATTCACAAATGATGGTTTCCCTGATTTTACTCCTTATTCTAAAGTTAGTGTAAAAATAGATGGACTAAAAGGGAATACAACAAGTGATTTTACTGTTGCAAACAAGGCTATGGGATTAAAATCAACCCCTAGTGGTTATACATGGCACCACGTAGAAGATGGAAGAACATTAATGTTAGTGCTAACAGATTTATATCAAGCTGTTAGACATACCGGTGGTGCGGCATTGATAAGAAAAGTTTGGCGCCGTGATGTAAGAGTTACAT
>NZ_JAXHDD010000123.1:0-1742 GCF_037072025.1 Pseudogracilibacillus sp. SO30301A
TGTATTTCGCAAGTGAAAAGTGAACCATTTCGCAATTTAATTTTGAACCACTTTCCCTTCAGTAAATATCAATGAAAAATATGCATTTTTGCTTTTCAAAGCACGTCCATTTTTGTTTTATACATGATTAAATTCTTTAGAAGATGGACCAAAAACAAGCCAACTATACAAGTTTCAACAATATTATTGATCAACTTCATGCTAGTCTGGCGGGACGGAAACCTGTTATTAGTTGTATTTGTTCACTATCTCCCTTAACTTGTCATTTAAAATGGAAGAATATCCAATTCAGATACCAACTCATAATTCTCCTGCTGTAATTTCGCAATTTCCTTTTTTAGAAGTTCTATTTCTTTTGATAATCTAGCGATTTGGATTTGATCATCAATTCCTTCTTCATAAGCAGTCCCATACACTCTTAGCCAATCACTAAAGTTATACATATCCCATTCGTCTATTTTATTTCTGTTATTCTTTAAATCCTGTCCTACTTGGCTTTTGTCCATCCATTTACTGACCAATACCTCATCACATTCCAATTCAAAAGATTGGAAAAAATGAGTTGCCATTTTTGCTGTTATCATTTTATTTATCCCCTTAACTTTAATTCAGCTTATTTTAAAAAATAGTAAACTTATGATTAAATCATTTTTTCCAAGAAGATTTAAAGTGTTCGCAAGTGAAAAGTGAAACATTGCGACTTAATTTTGAACCACCTTACCTGGTTCATTTTTGAGCCATTCTTCTGTTTCTCTCATTCTGAAAGATGGTCCATTCATGTTTAAAACATGTGATTTATGCGTGAGCCGATCTGTTAATGCCGCTGTTAAAACTGGATCTTGGAAAATTTCTTGCCATTTCATGAATGGAAGGTTACTTGTGATGATTGTTGATTTTCTTCCAGCTCTCAAAGAAAGATGTGTAAACAATAATTCAGCACCTTCCTTATCAAATGAGATATATCCAAGCTCATCGATTATTACTAAATCATATTTTTCAAATTTCAATTCGAACGATCGCAGTGTTCTTTCAGAACGGCTTTCTTTTAATTGATTAATAAGTGAAGGAACTGTCGCAAAAAACACTCTATATCCTGCTAGGCATGCTTCCATTCCAAGGCCTACAGAAATGTGAGTTTTGCCCGTACCAGGTGATCCGGTCAAAATTACGTTTTGTCCTTCTTTAATAAAGTCTAAATCCCTTAAATGGACTAGCTTCTGCCTTGCTTGTTCTGGTAACACATCTTCCTGTAATTCTTCTAATAGTTTTTTCTGTGGGAAATTTGCTGCACGAATTCTATTTTGTTTTGCACGTATGAAACGATCATTCTTTTCTTGCACAAGCACCTGATGCAGTATATCAAATGCTTGTTTAGGATTTTTGAATTCCGTTTCATCTTGAACCATTTTTCGAACACTCGGCAATCGAATATCTTTACATAATTGAATGACCTGCTCCTTTTTATTCATGAAATTACCTCCTCCAACTGATTAAACATTTTCGCATAAGCCATCATATTACTTTCCGATTGATTCGTTGTTTCGTCACGCCTTTTTACGTCATTTCCTGTAGGAAATGATTGTTCACAAATGAATAGAATCCTTTCTGTAGAAACATGACTTAAGTGAATGTTTTCAAGCTGTTTAACGGCTTCAAGAACTTGCTTTAGGTTATTATTTTCTTGAATATGAAGAAGTAACTCTATGAATTCTTTTTCTTTTCCTATATAATACTGATGGTAT
>NZ_JAXHDD010000124.1:0-1623 GCF_037072025.1 Pseudogracilibacillus sp. SO30301A
CTGGACAGTCAAAAGTTTTTGTCGGAAAATTGTCAAATAGAAAAATAACCCAATCGTGTGATCTATGATATCCTGAAGGTTGCTTAATACCAGAAAGGAGATCAAGATCGCAGAAAGGGTTATGTTATTAGTTTACCCTATTTCGGTGCGATTGACCATACTATGCTAAAATATATTGATTCTATCCTACATAATTTTCGTTCTTGCTTTTCCAGAAGTGCTGCCTACCATTGGTTTGTTGTTATCATTGTCGGTCTCATGTTGCGTTCAGACCATTTGGGTGTGACTTCTATTATCCGTGATTTGTCCTTGAATTCCCGTACCTATGAAAGCCTGATTCATTTCTTTCGTTCTTCCGCGTGGTCGCTGGAATCCCTTCGTCAGACGTGGTTTCGGGTTGTGAAAAAAGCAGCCCCACTTTCTTACGTGAACGATATGGTTGTGCTTATAGGCGATGGGATGAAACAATCTAAGGAAGCCCGTCGGATGCCTGGTGTTAAGAAACTTCATCAGGAGTCTGAAAACTCTTCTAAAGCGGAGTACATCTTTGGTCATCTGTTTGGTGCCATTGGCATTCTGATGGGAACACCACAAAAATGGTTTTGCCTCCCCTTGTTTATGAATTTACAGGATGGTGTTAAGACGATTTTCGGCTGGAGTAATACATCCGAGCGACAGGCATCTCATGTCGTGCAGATGATTGATCAAGGCTTTATCGCTGCCAAGACATTTGGAAAGGCCTTACTTCTACTGGATCGTTATTTTCTGTCTGTCCCTGCATTGAAGCGCTTGAACGAGTTGAATGCTTCGGGAACAGCTCAGATGCATATCGTGACAAAGGCCAAGTCGAACGCAGTGGCATATGAGCCTCCTCCTGCAACAAAGAAAAAAGGAAGAGGTCGTCCACGAAAAAAGGGAGAAGTCGTCAAACTGAAATCGTTGTTTCAAAGTCGTGCTGCTGATTTCCAAACGGCTCAGGTGACGTTATACGGTAAGGAAGAAACCGTTCAGTACCTGTGTCTTAATTTGCTATGGGGACAAGGGCAATACCAAGAATTACGTTTTGTTCTCGTTCGTATTGGTGACCGGTTGTCTATTCTGGTAAGCACTGATCTAACGTTAGAAGCAACAGACATCATCCGCTTATATGGGTACCGCTTTAAGATTGAATGTACTTTCCGTGAAATGAAGCAAGTTATCGGTGGATTTGGCTATCAGTTCTGGAGCAAATCCATGCCGAAACTGAATCGATATTTAAAGAAGGGAGAAAACCATCCGCTAGAGTACGTAACTAATGAAAAGGATAAGGAAAATATCCGCTTGACGATCAAGGCCATTGAAGGATACGTCATGTGTAGTTGTATTGCCATGGGCCTTTTGCAACTGATTGCTGTACGCTATTCATCTCGTGTCCCTGGATTCTTTTTCCGTTATTTGAGAACACCCTCCAAGACAATTGTTTCCGAAGCAACGGTCATGGTTTATTTGCGCAAATTTATTTTTCGCATGTTTGCTTGTAACCCACATTTATCCATAACCAAAATAATTCAAGCCAAGCAAGAATTCACGGATAACGATGCTGATTCACTGGCTTCTTAAAGCTGGGAACTTTTGACTGTCCAG
>NZ_JAXHDD010000125.1:0-1618 GCF_037072025.1 Pseudogracilibacillus sp. SO30301A
TTATTGTCGTCGAATACTTCTTGCAAATTGTCACTCCCTTAATAGGGAGTGTGGATTGAAATCGTTAATCTATTTCTGTTAACTGGTATTGTCTCGGTCACTCCCTTAATAGGGAGTGTGGATTGAAATTATTAAACTATTTGACCAAGTCAAAACTACTGGGGGTCACTCCCTTAATAGGGAGTGTGGATTGAAATACAATATGTTGAAACGTCACAGCGCACGAGTAATGTCACTCCCTTAATAGGGAGTGTGGATTGAAATTTTAACTTTCAAACGGACAACACTTTTAGACATGTCACTCCCTTAATAGGGAGTGTGGATTGAAATAATGGCAATTAGTCATGAGCATGGATGTTAAGGGTCACTCCCTTAATAGGGAGTGTGGATTGAAATAGTCAAGAACAACTAGCCGAGAAATTACATATAGGTCACTCCCTTAATAGGGAGTGTGGATTGAAATAATCTGGCGTTTATTGCAGTTCTCATGGAACTTGGTCACTCCCTTAATAGGGAGTGTGGATTGAAATTACGAAAACGAATGAGGATAAAGTAGCACCACTAGGTCACTCCCTTAATAGGGAGTGTGGATTGAAATGTTTAATTCCTGTAAATCTTTAGAAAAAGCAACCGTCACTCCCTTAATAGGGAGTGTGGATTGAAATCAATTGATCGACACGAGTTGTCTGATACTTGAGCGTCACTCCCTTAATAGGGAGTGTGGATTGAAATTTCTTGTTGTTCAAGTAACGGATTAATAACTTCAGTCACTCCCTTAATAGGGAGTGTGGATTGAAATCATTCAACTTCCTTTTATATGTTTGTATATTTTTGTCACTCCCTTAATAGGGAGTGTGGATTGAAATGATCGGTATCATGAGCAAGTCTTGCTTTATCAAACGTCACTCCCTTAATAGGGAGTGTGGATTGAAATGATAATTAGAACGAGCCATCCAGGCTATTTGATGTCACTCCCTTAATAGGGAGTGTGGATTGAAATATGATTGTTATAGCTTAATGAAAAGGAGAATAACTAAGTCACTCCCTTAATAGGGAGTGTGGATTGAAATATGTAATCAATAAAACCAGTAAGCGTACCTACTTTGTCACTCCCTTAATAGGGAGTGTGGATTGAAATATTGACGATAACATCTCCGTTCATAAAAAGATTATGTCACTCCCTTAATAGGGAGTGTGGATTGAAATAACATAACCTCTCTGCCCTTGCGACTTGGATAGGGTCACTCCCTTAATAGGGAGTGTGGATTGAAATGCATACGTGTGAGTTGATTAATAATTGCTTTTGTGTCACTCCCTTAATAGGGAGTGTGGATTGAAATATACTTAGCCGCATATTTCGTTTCAAAGGCTAAAGTCACTCCCTTAATAGGGAGTGTGGATTGAAATCTCTGGAGTATCGTCGAATCCCCATAAAGACCAACGTCACTCCCTTAATAGGGAGTGTGGATTGAAATTACAAAATCGCCTTTACTATTTTTCGTTAACCATGTCACTCCCTTAATAGGGAGTGTGGATTGAAATACGGTACCATCTTCTGACTCGAAGAATCCAGTGCGTCACTCCCTTAATAGGGAGTGTGGATTGAAATTCTTAACTG
>NZ_JAXHDD010000126.1:0-1514 GCF_037072025.1 Pseudogracilibacillus sp. SO30301A
TAAATCTACAATCCCTGTGTATTTACGTGATCATTCTCCCGAAGGCAAATTTACACTAATTAAGCTGTAAGGTATTTTACAGGGATTTTTGTGCATTGTGGGATTCCAGAAATCCCTCACAATTTGACATGGGACCCCCTTCGTGGCATGTGTTCTAGCCAGGAAGCCAGATTTAAAAAGAATCCGGCTTGCCTCTTTTAGGCTAACATGCCACTACCCCATGTCAAATTGTTCTAGTTGGCTGCTCTATTAGTTAGTTATGCAGCCTTTGGATTTGACGCCTTTACGGATTCAAAATATGCTCTTTCATACTCATTGGGTGATAAATATCCTAGAGTGGAATGCATTCTTCTCTCATTGTAAAAACGTGCGATATACTTCCAAATTTCAATCTTTGCCTCTTCACGCGTTTTAAATCGGTGACGGTAAACTAGTTCCTTTTTCAAGGTCGCAAAAAAGGATTCTACACATGCATTATCAAAACAATCACCTTTGCGACTCATGCTAATTTGAATATCGTTTTCAGTTAATAAATCAATATAATCATTTGATGTATATTGGACACCACGATCAGAATGATGAATTAAATTTTCCGATGGTTCTCTGAACATTAATGCTCGTTCTAGTGCAGTTGTGGCGAGCTCCTTATTTAAAAACTCATCCATATGCCATCCAACTATTTTCCTTGAAAACAAGTCCATTACAACCGCTAAATACAACCAGCCTTGGGATGTCCAAATATAAGTGATATCTGTTGCCCACGATTCATCTGGTGCTTCCGTATTAAAGTCACGGTCTAGAATATTAGGGTAAATTTTATTGTCGTGTTTAGAATCAGTGGTAACGACAAATTTTTCCTCAGGAATAGCCCTTAATCCCATCTCACTCATATAACGACCGACGGTTCTTTCCGTTATATTGAATCCCATTTTCTTTAGTGCCCTTGTTATTCTAGGACTACCGTACGATTCATAATTATCATAGAATATATGCTCTATATGTCTCATAATATTCTCTTTTCTTTTCTGTTGATCACTCGGCTCTCTTTTTTCCCAATCGTAATACCCGCTCGTTGATACCCCTAGTACTTCGCACATCTTCTTGATCTCAAACACACGGCTATGTTCAAGAATAAAACCATAAATCACTTGGGGTCTTTCATGAAGATATGCGCTACCTTTTTTAATATCGCATTTTCCTCTTCTAATTCCTTTATTTGAATTAGTAGTTCACTTTCACGCTGTTTATGCTCTGTCGGCGTAACAAACTGAACTCCACCGTTTTCTTTAGCTTTTTCTAATCGATAATTTTTTACCCAGCGCCCAATTGTAGTTGATGGTACATCATGCTCTCTAGACAATTCTGCTTGAGTTATGTTTTCATCCACTACAAGTTTCGCAATATACTCCTTAAAATCACGATCATATTTTCTCGTCATTATAGACACGCCCCCATTTGTTAAATATAGTATAACAAATCCCGCTAGTGCGTGTCCGAATTCTAGTCTACTACTA
>NZ_JAXHDD010000127.1:0-1474 GCF_037072025.1 Pseudogracilibacillus sp. SO30301A
TATAACTACAGAGGTCACGATTTTTAAGTGATTTTGGTGGTATACAAACGATAAGCATCACATAAATTAATATCGGCAAAAAGAAAAACTGATCGCTAGCGTGTGATCAGTTTTTCTTATCGTGTATGGAGTACAGAAAATAGTAGATGCATTGGTGTATTATAAAATATTTTCTGTTTTATAACTTTAACTCTCCCATCTGAATAAGTCCGATTACTGCCTGGGCTCTTCCTTTAACACCTAGCTTTTGGATTGCGTTTGTAATATGTAGTGATTGCAAACTGTTTCACTCTTTGAATAAAAGTAGTTAATTTGTAGTAAAGTTTTTTATTAAATTTCTATATATTGATGTTTCGAAATCCAGGATAATTTATTTTATTCCTCGTATAATAATTGTTTAAGAAAGTCTTAATTATATGGCGGATGATTTTATAAATAGTAGATTTAATGAAGAAAATTTAAAAGGTTAATGCGAATCATTACATAGAATATAAGATTAATCAGTCGATACCCAGAAGATGGAGGGATTGGATTTTCATTTTTCTCATTCTGCCGGGAAGAGTGTATGGTCGCACTGTATCGTGACCCAGCCACGTAGTAAGTAAGGTTATTCGTTTCCCCATGATTATCGATCTTATTTTCGAAAGGACTATTGCATTGAAAATGGGCTTAAATTTAAAAGCAAAAACGACAGGGGTAGGCAAAACCATTTTTGTGGCGTTCCCATCAGAATGCCAATGGCACCAAACAGATGACCAAAGTTGTACTTCGTTTTAGAAGAGTTTTCAGACTTCTGATGAAGTTTCTTAACACCAGGCATCCGACAACAGGCTTCCTTGGATTGTTTCATCCATCGCCTATAAGTACAACCATATCATTGACGTAAGAAGTGGAGCTGTTTTTTTTACAACCCGAAACCACGTCTGAAGAAGGGATTCGAGCGACCTGCGGAAGAACGAAAAAAATGAATCAGGCTTTCATAGGTACGGGATTTCAAGGGTAAATCCCGGATAATAGAAGTCACACCAATTGATCCGAACGTATCATTAGTCCGACAATGATCACAACAAACCAATGGTAGGCGGCATTTCTGGAAAAGCAAGAACGAAAATTATGTAATTATGTAGGATAGAATCGATATATTTTAGCATGGGTATGGTCAATCGCATCGAAATAAGGTAAACTAACAACGCAACCTTTTCTGCGATCTGATCTCCTTTCTGGTATTAGCAACCTTAAGGATATCATAAGATCACATGATTGGGTTATTTTCTCATTTAAAAATTCAATAATTTTTAGACAAGAACTTTTGACTGCGCAGTATAAAAGTTAACCAATATACTTAATTTACCAAACTTTAGATTTTTAGTTGAGTCTACCGCTCTATCTCCTTCACATTGTCCAAAATGTGGTACCGTTGCAAACTTATATAAACATGGTAAGACAGAGATGGATGTCAATCGTTTTGTAACTA
>NZ_JAXHDD010000128.1:0-1445 GCF_037072025.1 Pseudogracilibacillus sp. SO30301A
AAAGAAGGTTATTACTATATTTTACCCGGCGGTGGTCAAGAGCATGGAGAAAACCTTCATCAAACACTGAAGAGGGAATGTATAGAAGAAATCAATGTCGATGTGGAAATAGGTAATCTAATATTTATTCGGGAATATATTGGAAAAAACCATGAGCACTCTGCCTTTGATTCGGGAGTGCACCAAATAGAGTATATGTTTTTGTGTAAGGTTAAACAAGGAAGTAAAGAAATAAGGAATGGAATAGTCCCTGATGAAGGACAAATTGGTGTAGAATGGTTGCCTTTATCTGAATTGCTAAGCTGCAGACTTTATCCTCAAACAATGCGCCAGCATATTATTGATTATAATGCGGGTAAGGATTCGGCTGTATATTTGGGAGATATAAATTAAGATTGAAGAAGAAGGAGGAAGCATAATGCGAGTTGGAATAATTGGCGGTGGATTTGGCTTGAGAGTACAAGCCCCTATAATTAAATCTCATCCGATGATGAAAATCGTAGCTGTTAGCACAATGAAACGTCATCAGCTTCCAGAAGAGTCATCGAGTGGCGATTATTCTCCTAATCATTATAAGAATTGGACTGAAATGCTGGATAAAGAGGAACTTAATCTTTTATTTGTAAGCTCTATGCCAGTTTATCACTATCAAATGGTTAAGTATGCATTAAAAAAAGGAATAAATGTAGTTTGTGAAAAACCGTTTACAATGCATAGTAAGCAATCTGAGGAACTATTACAGCTTTCAAAAAAGTATAATGCCAAGGTTTTGGTGGATTTTGAGTGGAGATATTTGCCAATTCGTCAAAAGGTAAAAGAAATGATTAATAACAATCAGGTGGGGAGGATACTCCATTTTGAATATCACACTAAAAGTCCACAATATCTTCACCTGAAGGAAAGTAAACGGGGCTGGATGGGCGAGAGGGATAAATTTGGCGGAATGTTAGGTGCATTAGGAACACATATGATTGATTGTTTAAGATGGTTAGTGGACGATGAAGTTGAAAACATTCACGGTCTGATACATACGCACGTTCCAGTAGGCGCTGGTGAAAAACGGGATTCAGATGATGCCTTCTTTATCCATGGTTTAATGAAAAATAAAACAAGCTTTTCTATTCAACTGCTAACAGGAATAAATCATGGTTTTGATTCCAACATTAGAATTTACGGGGATTTAGGAACAATAAGTTTAGTAAATGATAAAAGCCTATATTTTGGCAGGGCGAATGAAAATTTAGAGAAAATTATCGTACACCGACAAGAAACTGTACCTTCTCATTTATCAAGGGAAGCATCTGCTTATTTTCCTGCATTTTATCCTTTCTTGGATAAGGTCTATCAATATATTGAAAACAATAAACGAGATAATGATTTGCCAACTGTATTGGATGGTCATGTAAATCAAATAATCCTAGATAAAATATTAGAATTTAATTGAT
>NZ_JAXHDD010000129.1:0-1437 GCF_037072025.1 Pseudogracilibacillus sp. SO30301A
TAGCTTCATGCGATATCCTTCGTTAAAGCTGTTATAACAGTATTTTTACTCATTAACACTTTTCACCTGAAAGGTGAGTGTAAAAAACATGAAAAGAAGCCCAGCTTTTGGTAATGTTATAAGTGCCTAACAAAAACATTCCAAGGGGGCTCCTTCTATGACAAGTGTAAATGAAAAATCCATGAAATTCAATAAACGTGTGAAAGTAAATTTTGACGGTGGTGATTTAACCGGGGATGCGGGTATTTTACTCTATCAGGAATTTAATAATGTAATCGGGTTGCATCAAGCCATTGAAGAAATAGTCCAAATAAAAGATGACATCATCCACCGCAGACATGAAAATCACGATGTTATTATGCAAAAAATCTACCAAAATGCTGCTGGCTACGATGCAGATGATCATGCAGATAACCTAAGACACGACCCAGCATTCACGACAATTTTGAATAAGCCCGAACTGGCTTCCCAGCCTACTATATCCCGGTTAAATCAACAGTTGAATAAAGAAACAGTGAAGCAGTTCCAAGAGGTAAATCGAACCATAATCGATCGTTTTCATGAACTGGAGGAACCCAAAAAATTGGTGCTTGATATTGATTCATCTAATTCACCAACTTATGGGGATCAATATGGTAGTTCCTATAATCCGCATTACGGAGAAAATGGCTATCATCCCATTTTTATGTTTGAAGGTGAGACGGGTGATTGCCTTAAGGCATCCTTGCGTGCAGGAAACGTGTATACATCCAGACAGATCGTGGCCTTCGTAGGCCCTGAACTGAAACGACTAAGAAAAAAATATCCAAACATCAAGATCATCATTCGCGGGGATAGTGGATTTGCCACACCAAAGCTGTACGAACTTTGTGAAAAACAAAGTGTAGATTATGTTATCCGCTTGAAGGCCAATCAGCGCCTGCAACGGATTTCCAGTGAGTTTGAGAATGAGATTGTCTCTGATCCCGAAGTCGATATCCATGAAGACCATCATGTATTTTATCGGAAGTTTACATACAAAGCAAACAGTTGGGATAAAAGCCGCACTGTGATGATGAAATTGGAAAAACCGGCTGATCAATTATTGTTTGTACCGACCTTCGTTGTGACTACACTGGAGGATGATTCGCCAAAGGATACTGTGCAATTTTACGCCGAGCGCGGGAAAATGGAGAACTACATCAAAGAAGGGAAGCTCGGCTTTGCATTTGGCAAAATGAGTAGTACTGAATTTGAAATTAACGCAAACAAACTACAAATTGCTGTCTTGGCCTACAATTTGAACAATGGTCTGCGTCGCTTCTGCATGCCGAAAAAGATGAAAAAGCATCAAATCAATACGATTCGCACCTGTTTTATCAAAATTGCAGGGAGAGTAATTCGATCTGGACGATATATAACATTCAAATTGTCCAGTAGCTCGTTATATAAAGATGC
>NZ_JAXHDD010000130.1:0-1437 GCF_037072025.1 Pseudogracilibacillus sp. SO30301A
TTGTCTTGGAAATACTCGATAAAGGTGGTGATTTAAATGGCAAAAAGTAAAATTGAAATATTTGAGGATTTAAAGAAAAAATATGTGAGAATGGCACTTGAAACAAATAAATACGCTACTACAGCTAAAGCAGCTGGAGTACATCCGGATACCCTTAGAAAGTGGATGAAGGAGTATGAGACAGAAGTCCAGGATCAGATGGAATTGGAGGGAGCAAACATAACTCCAGTTGAACCAACCGAAAAAGAATATAAAAATAAATATGAATTGGCAATGAAACTATTGGGTGAAAAGGAACTGGAAGTAGCTGTATTAAAAGATGTATTAAAAAAAAGCAATTAACCTTAGGTTTTTTATTTCATATAGCGAACGAGTGGATTGCAAAAGGTTTTTTTATCAAACGAATAATGGATATTTTGGATCTCAATCGTTCCACATATTATGACAGAATGGGGGGAAATAAAGTAGAGAATCAAGCAAAAAGAGGCAGACCATGCCCTGGCTATTCTATGCATAAGGAAGGCCACAAAATTTCTGATGAACAAATTGAGGAATATCTTATGGAATATCATCAAGATGACAATATCGGTGCATTAGGATATAAAAAATGGACATCGTTGTTGCGTGATCAGTTTGGCTTAATTATTAATAAGAAAAAAGTATATCGAATGTGTGAAGAGTTAGGTATCCTAAAAGAGAGAAAGACTCAACTGCCAAAGCATCCTAGAAAGTTAGCTAAAAACCGTGTGGTTACGGGTCCAAATCAACTATGGCAAGTTGATATAAAATATGGAAATATTGCAGATTCTAATAAATTTGTGTTTTTATGTTGTGCAATTGATGTATATGATCGAAAGATTGTAGGTGCGTATAGGGGACCAACATGTCGAGCGAAGGACATCAAGATGATGCTTACTAAAGCACTAATCAGGCAAAAAGTTCATTTTAAAGAAGGGGAGTTTGAAAATAAACTTATTATCCGAACGGATAATGGTCCACAATTTGTGAGTGAATTATTCGGAGACTTTTGTCAACACCAAAAAATTTACCATGAAAGAATCCCTAATAAAACGCCTAATATGAACGCTTATATTGAGTCATTTCATAGTCAAGTTCAACGTGAATGTTTCAACCGACACAGCTTTACTTTTTATGATGAAGCTTATTACTATATCGATCACTATATTGATTTTTATAATAACACTCGCCCTCATGGAAGTTTAGGTAACTATTCACCGAAAAAATATCTCCAACTAACGTTGGATGGCAGTATTCCCATTCGGGAGATAAGTCTATAAAACTGTATACAACTAAAATATGGATAGAGGAAATTGTTCCCATATTGCCAAGGGAAGCACAAATTAAAATTCAATCGCGACTTGATATGGAGCAACGCATGATAACCTGTTAGGTGATCCAGATGTTTTATTAATCTGG
>NZ_JAXHDD010000131.1:0-1426 GCF_037072025.1 Pseudogracilibacillus sp. SO30301A
GTTTTAATATCAACGGGTCCAGATTCAGAAATTGCCGTAATGACAATATCCAAAAGTTCATCAAACATACTCCACAACTGTTCTGCAATATTCTTTTGTGCCATTTCATCTTTCTTTTCTGCAAAGAGTCCACCTAGCGTTTCATAGTCATTTATTCTGCGAAAATAGGATAAAAAGACATATAGAATATAGGTCGTTGTGACATGAGCTATTTGTGCATCAAAATTTTGGGATTGACATTTTCCCAGGCGAAGCAACTGTTTAGATTCCCTGAAAAAAACTTCGATAGACCAACGAATGGAATAGATTTCAAGCATCTGGAGCAGTGACAGGGATTCATCTGTAGAAAGATAGACTTTCCAATCCTTTTGATAGGGGAAACGGCAAAAATACAGTTTAACCGTTTCGTCAATACCCGGATAGTAGACTATTACCTCAAAATAACGTACGTTTCTTTTGCGGCAACGCTTTTCTTTCCCCTCTTTTTTAAGCACTTTTAAAAGCGTTTTTGCATTCATTTCTTCTCCGTTATATTCGTATAGCCTTTTATCTTTTCTCATTGCACAAATAATGTGCATGACCCCATCTTTGATTTCTCTAACAGCGGATATAAAGCCTTTGCTTGGAAACCAACTGTCCACTAAAACATACTTGGCCTTGAATCCGTGTTTTACGGCCCTTTTAAGCATGCTAAGGGAATTGGTGATTTTGTCTACATTACATTCCTTTATGCGTTTCGCTCCATTTGTTTTCGGATTCCTTTCCTTCTTGTATTGCTTTTTCCGATATTTTCTTTTCTGCTTCTTTTCTGAATGAAGGCTGAAATCAAGTGGAGCAAAGCTGGTGCCATCAAAAATACCCATCGTCAAATTCTTAAAACCAAGCGTGCTTTTTCCTTTTCTGCCAGCAACATGATCATGAACATAGGAAATGTTTTCAATCTTTTTCCCTGTACGTGCATCTATTGTGTCATCGAAAATAAAAGCAGAATTTGGCTTCACTTCCTTTTCAGGATTAACCAGTTCTTGAAATCGTTTTGATACATTTAAAAGAAGACCTCGCCAAGGGAGGCGTTCGTTATTTTTCACACGATAAAAAGTATCCTTTTGCATTTCTTTCAAACTTTCATAATTACTTTTGTATAAAGCGTTGACACTAGTAATAAGCATAAGAGGAAACAGCACCATTAAAGCCAAAATATCGGTAATAGAATACCCCTGATCCTTTTTAAATCCTACACGATGACAAAGAGAACGAAAATTGAATTTCTTCATCACATCTTGTATAATAGAATCAATCGAAAAACCATGAGATTGAAATACATTTTCGATTTCTTTAGGTTTTTTCCGCATGATAACACGTCCTTTTTGGTTGTTTTGGATTGGTACCTTAATTATACCAAAAATCCAGTGTTCGTGCGGGTTTT
>NZ_JAXHDD010000132.1:0-1383 GCF_037072025.1 Pseudogracilibacillus sp. SO30301A
AACTGGATTAGAAAACAAAATCACTATAGTTGGGTCACTCCCTTAATAGGGAGTGTGGATTGAAATCGGGAATTGCTTAACGCCATTGACTTTTAATTTTGCGTCACTCCCTTAATAGGGAGTGTGGATTGAAATACCTGTTTCAACCTCGTTTTGGAAAGTGTATAATTGTCACTCCCTTAATAGGGAGTGTGGATTGAAATCGGATCCACTTCTAAGCCGGCACCAAAAAAATCCGTCACTCCCTTAATAGGGAGTGTGGATTGAAATAAGTTTGGAGATATATTAGAGAATGGATTAACAGGTCACTCCCTTAATAGGGAGTGTGGATTGAAATCGTTGGATCCTTGAACTAGTGCAACTGCTGTTTCGTCACTCCCTTAATAGGGAGTGTGGATTGAAATGTTTTCTACCTTTTTATCAACAGTTTCGGTTTTTGGTCACTCCCTTAATAGGGAGTGTGGATTGAAATACTTACGTTCTTTTCATAACCACTTAGAGTTTTAGTCACTCCCTTAATAGGGAGTGTGGATTGAAATAATTCACATGCCAGCTGCAGCAAGATAGTCAAGCGTCACTCCCTTAATAGGGAGTGTGGATTGAAATAATAGGATCCAGCTGCTCTTTAACAATTAGTCCACGTCACTCCCTTAATAGGGAGTGTGGATTGAAATTCGTTGCAGTAAGTTCTCCCATTTCAATGATCCAGTCACTCCCTTAATAGGGAGTGTGGATTGAAATTTGCGGACACGAAGGAAGAGTGGATATTATTGGACGTCACTCCCTTAATAGGGAGTGTGGATTGAAATCCACTCACCTAAATATCCTTGGGCATAGATGGCTGGTCACTCCCTTAATAGGGAGTGTGGATTGAAATCATCAGAAGTACCATATCGAGCGTATTCAACTCTGTCACTCCCTTAATAGGGAGTGTGGATTGAAATCAAAAGTAATGCAACAAATGGGTTTTGATGCGCAAGTCACTCCCTTAATAGGGAGTGTGGATTGAAATTGTAGATATTACAGAGTACGACACAAATGAAGAGGTCACTCCCTTAATAGGGAGTGTGGATTGAAATCTTTAAATTTAGGTAAAGTTTCAACATCTAAATCTGTCACTCCCTTAATAGGGAGTGTGGATTGAAATTCACAGCCATCTAACAGCACCCTTTCAATCAACCGTCACTCCCTTAATAGGGAGTGTGGATTGAAATATTTATCACAAACAGGCGAGGCAAAATACACGAAGTCACTCCCTTAATAGGGAGTGTGGATTGAAATATACGTGATTCGTAAATTGTATTCCGGTGTATCTTGTCACTCCCTTAATAGGGAGTGTGGATTGAAATTCAAGTGGACTTCGGTACCTGGAACAAATCTTAT
>NZ_JAXHDD010000133.1:0-1363 GCF_037072025.1 Pseudogracilibacillus sp. SO30301A
AGATTTTTAATTTTTGTTGGTGCTTGCCTTAAAGCTTCACTTTGAGCAATAGCACCTTTTTTCTTTTGGAATGTTTCTAAATAGTGGTTTATATCCATAATCCATTGATGTAGCCCCCAGTTGCGTGTATGTACTGCTACCAATTTTCCGTCGATAAATAATCTAACCTCTCTTGCACCAACCTTTGCTTTAATATATTTTCCTACATGACCTTCGGGAACGGAGTAATGATTTTGTCTAATAACTACTGTGCTGTATTTGTCCACTCGGCATTCAACCAATTCTGCGCAATCAAATGGGGGAATAGCCGGCCTTGAAACTGCTTTTTCTTTTTCCATTAAATCAATTTGTTTCACTTTATGTTCATAATGATTACGATTATTTAGCTTAAGTAATATGTTTCTCAAATGATCTTCGGCCTCTTGTAAACTAGTAAAAGAAAATTCTGATGAAAATGCCTTTCGTCTAATAAATTCAACACTTCGTTCAACATGACCCTTTTCATTCCCTTTTCTTGGTTCACATAATCGAATCTTAAATTGATAATAATTAGATAAATTTGTCATACTGTCAGTTATTTTCTTTTCATTACCAACAAATGATTTAACGACGGTTCTCATGTTGTCATATGTGAATACCGAAGGTATAAAGCCTATTTCTTCAATAAATCGTGCATGAACATCCAGGACACAAACCTGGGACTCTGATTCATAAATCCTCGCAAATCGATAATTACCATAGGCCAAAGTGAACACGGCAAGAGAATAACTTTTTATTTTTCCATCAATCTCTAATTTTAATTCTCCCCAGTCAAATTCCACTTCATAGCCTGGTTCACAATGTCTACGAATATAAACTTCTTTTACTTTGGCTACTTCATTATTTACGAAGTTACGAACAGTTGTATAGCTGATAGTAAAACCTGCGTCTATTAACTTTTCATGCATATCTATCATTTTCATTTGTTGCTTTCGCATATAATGCTCTCTTTTCCACGCATTTTCTTTGATGTAGCCACGTAAAATATTTTTAATTTCTTCAGTTAATACTTTCTTTTTTCCCTTTCTCTTTTTATAGGTAGGTGATTTCAAAATCTCCTCCGTGCTCGGTAGGTCACGAACATCCTTGTACCTGCTTTCTTCATACTCCCTAATATATTTACGTACAGTATTTCTAGCTTTCTTAGTTCTTCTTGAAATCTCTCTTTCACTAACCCCCTCCAAATGTAATTTTATGATTGTCTGTTTCTCTTTCAATGTAATCACTCCAATAATCCCCCTTAGCTTCTCGCTAAGGCTATTTTCTACCGAAGTGGTTCAATTTTCAAGTGCGATGATGGTTCATTTTTAGATTACCATATACA
>NZ_JAXHDD010000134.1:0-1279 GCF_037072025.1 Pseudogracilibacillus sp. SO30301A
TGTAAAGCATCACTTTATTCCCTCCAAAGTTGGGGTGTTTTTTACAAATACTTTCAGTATTCCTACTGTACTTTCCCGAAATAATATGCTAAGTTTTTTGCATATTATTTCGGGAGAGTTTTTTTATGATCATTTTACATGATTTTGAAATAGATATAGAAGAATATGAAGCGATGGGAAAAAAGAATAACTTTCCCACATTTGAGCGGTGTCCTAACTGTCAATGCATAGCCCAAGGTAATGTGCATAGACATGGTTTTTACTGGCGGTACGGAATAACGGAAGAAAAAGAATTATACATTCCAATCTGTCGTTTTAAGTGTTTGGATTGTAAAGTAACGATTTCTATTTTACCGAGTTTCTTAATTCCTTACTTTCAACATACATTGGATTGGATGGTGATACGATTGAGTAAAGTGTTAAAGGGGGAGAAAATAAAAGGAAGTCGCCAACAACTGGAACAACATATGAAACGTTTTAATGAAAGGATCCACTGGATACATAGCTTTTTTATGGACTTAGGATATAAATTGGGTTTCACACAAGATTTTAAAAAAGAAGCCCAAAAATACATGACAATGATTCTGGATTTTGGTGAATCAACCTCCTTCTATCGAAGGAGCTGGGGTCATTTATCATCCTATTTTATGGGCAAATTAATTCTACCATATTTACCAATGAAAAAAAATAATATTCATCCCACATAAATCTTGCCTATGAATCTATTGACGAAAAAGGTAGAATAAAAGCAATGGATAACCGGTTGTCCTTCTAAAAAGGAGGAAAAATTCATGAATGAAAAAACACGGGAAGAAATTGCTTTATTTCGGTATGGCTTGATTGCCCCACTCTTGAATGGGCAGGTGAAACCAAAAGAGTATTTTGAAGAAATGGAGGGGAAAATTCATACGATTCCACATTATGGAGAACGAAAGGTCGCAACCAAGACACTACAGGAATGGCTTCTGCATTATCGAAGGAACGGGTTTGATGCATTAAAACCCAAAAGACGATCTGATCGAGGGGGTGCAAGAAGGCTATCTCCAGATGACAAAGATCATATTTTGGAATTACGAAAGAAATCCCTTCATATGCCAGTTAGTGTGTTCTACGAACAACTCATTGCACATGGGGAGATAACTAAGAATCAAGTTTCCTATGCGACGATTAACCGATTACTAAAAAAACACAAGTTGGCTGGTAGAAATCATATGAGCTTTCATCCAGAAAAAGAACGAAAACGCTTTGCCTATGATACAGTCAATATATTATGGCAGGC
>NZ_JAXHDD010000135.1:0-1254 GCF_037072025.1 Pseudogracilibacillus sp. SO30301A
TATGGTTGTTTATTTTTTAATTTAATTTAATTATCTTTTGATTTGGGCTTTTTTAAATACTTTATTATGCTTGTGCCTGTTCCCTTTTATTCAGAATTTCCCTGCATTCCCTTGCAATATCATTGGCTGTTTTATAGTCGAATATGCCCCGTGGATAGTTGTTCATCCAGTCTTCAATCTTTGCTATTTCTTCATCGCTAAAATCGTTTATATCGGTACCTTTCGGTATAAATCGCCTGATTAATTTATTTGAATTTTCATTCGTGCCACGTTCCCATGAACTGTAAGGATGTGCATAATAAACCTTTGTTCTCGTCATTTCTGTTGAATGGATGGATTGCTCTAAACCCTCGAAATCTAGGAATTCACTGCCATTGTCAACCGTAATGGTTTTGAATGTTTCCTGAAAGGTTTTACCATATTTTCTTTCTAGCTCATTCACTACATCAATTACAGACTTCTGTGTTTGATTCTGCATTTTATAAATGATTTCCTCACGTGATTTTCGTTCACTTAACACAAGAAGAGCCGCCCCACTTCCACCGCTTTTTCCTACCACGCAATCCATTTCCCAATGTCCATAGATGCTTCTGTCTTCCACCTCTTCAGGTCGCTTTTCAATGCTTGTTCCTTTGAGGTTTTTGTGGGCGATTTTAACCTTTTTATAACTTCCTTTCTTCTTGTTTTTCTTTACGGGAAGGTCTTTATTTGTAAGGTTTAAAAACACTTCCTGATCAATATAATTGTATAACGTTTTCGTACAAATGGTAGTTTCAAAATCCAATTCCTGTGCATGAATTTCACCAATAACGGCACCGGGAGAATACTTCTCTTTAACTATTTTTTTCTCAATATGTTGAGCGAGTTTATGATCATTACTGATTTTTAAACCAGGACCTTTATTCGCTGCATTTTGATAATAAATGCGTTGTGATGCATCAGCACAATAATCGTATCTTTCGGTCAAATCACTATTAAGCTGTTTAACGGTACCTCTTGTAATTTCTCTTTCAATCGTGCGTTTATCCCTGTCTAATTTTTTAGCAATATCAGCAGGCTTTAAACCCACCCCTATGAATATTTCAATATCATAACGTTCTCTTTCGGTTAAATGTTTATTCTTTCTCGATTTTGGGTTAAACTGTAATTGGCTCATGGTATTCCTCCGTATATGTTTTTTGTAGTTAATTAACATTATACACGGAATTACCATGAGTTTTTTTACCCTTGCGGCATTTAATTATACAACTTACC
>NZ_JAXHDD010000136.1:0-1214 GCF_037072025.1 Pseudogracilibacillus sp. SO30301A
AAAAGTCAATTGACGTTAATCCTAAATAGTCATCTTCCTCAAGAGTTGCTAAATACTATGTCCCAGCTTCTTGTCTTGACCCTATAATTCTCCACTCCTTATAATTTTAAGTATTTATTACCGTTAAATCATAAGGAACGAAATAATTCCACACAAACTAAAACCTCGCATTTCTAATATGAGGTTTTATTACAGACCAATCAATTCTTTTGTGTTTAATACCATTATGTAATATTCTTCTTTTGGACGAACATAGATAAAAATCGTACTTTTCGTAATACTGTACCACGTCTTCTGTCGCCTCTAGTAAAATTAAAGCACAACCAGAATTGATCGCAGAACTATTCCTTGTCGATTGGAATTAGCAAACAAATCATTAGTCTTTTCCTACTCAAATATCAGTTTTTATATTACTTATTGAAAGAACCTTGAAAGGCACTAATCCAATCAAGGTTCATCATATCACCCAATAAAATCAACGCTTAATCTATCCACCCGAATTTTTACGTTTTGATTATGAAGATATCCATAGTCGAAAAGAAATTCACTATCTACCTCAAATAATATGCCTGCGTCTATAGTACCAGTATCAATATTCAAGGTGCCTCTAATTAAATACGAAAAACTATCTTCTATCTGTTCAATACCTTTTTCATCTTGATCAATCTTAGAAATTACGAAATCATCAAGTATTGCCAATTCCATTTCAACTAGGTACTGTCCACCTTCAATTATCTCAAAAGGACAGTTATTAATAAAAGCAACTAATCTTTGTCCATTAATTTCAAGTACAGCTTCTTCCTCAATTAAAGGACTTAATTCTATTAATTTTGCAGTATATTGCATGAAAAGCTACCTCCTTATTCCAAAGGGTTAATTGTCTTATCCCGTTTATTGTTATTTAATAATTTCCATAAATCTTCACCGCGTTTTACATGATAAGTTGTAACATCACCATTGGCATTTGTACCTACAAACTCAAATTTTACATCCCCCTTACGAGAGTTACCCATAAACTTCACGTAACCTGTTCGAGTTTCACCTTTATATTGATATCCTACTTTTATGCCACTGCTCATAACATCCCTAGCACCTTGCATATATTCATCTGCATTATTATAAGCACCATGGAATTCATTGTTTTTAACTGCATGTTTTTCGTAATTAGATTCTAGTAAATCTCTAGAAGCAAAATTCTTATTAGCAAAGTTACT
>NZ_JAXHDD010000137.1:0-1178 GCF_037072025.1 Pseudogracilibacillus sp. SO30301A
TGTGGCATATCCTCCATCAATTATTGGAAATCTCTCTTTAAAAACCTAACCCAAAATTCCTGTTCTTTAATTTTCCCAGTCCATAATTCTTCGGATCTCCTTTCTAAACTTAATAAGGTCATCATATGCAACCTCAAATTTTGAAGATAAATCCTCCCAAAATATTGGTGAAAAGTTAGTTGCAATCACTCCTGCAATATCTAAAACTAAATCAGGTTTTGTTCCCATTTTATTTTCAGTCCACCTCAAAAATTATTTACCCCTGTATATTCAAATACCTTAGTTGGAATATGGCTGTTGGTTTAGAATAAAGTTTGATTAAAATGAGTTGATAAAGCCTGATTTAACAACACAACTAGAGCCTGTTTTTGAAAAAAGATTGATCAAAACAGGCTCTCAACATATTTCGCTCCATAGAATTTTTATAAAAAAGTTTGATCATTTTCTGTTTGGGTTATTCCATTAAAGTGCCCTATTGAGGAAGACTGCTTAAATTATCATTTCTTTTTCTCTTATTCAACACGAGCAGGCATGCAATTAGAATTAAATTAGCTACTGAAACAATAATACTACCCTCGATTTTATAGGCACCACCTGATATTAACGAATTTCCTTGAAAAGTACTGTTTAAGAGACTTGGATAATCAGGTGCCAAAGAAACACCACCAAGTATAATTGCTCCAATTGTATTCCAAATGAAATGAGCAATTATTGGTGCTACTATTGTACGTGTGTATTCTAATAGTAACGTTACAAAAATACTCATTGAAACAATATTAAGCACAGGAATAATACCCGCTTCAAATGCACCAGCATGCATAAGGGTAAATAATGCAGTCGTTAAAACAATTGCCACAACCACATTATATTTTTGCTTCCACAATTGATACAGATAACCCCTAACCAGAAATTCCTGCATTGCAGCATTCAGGAGCGCTGCCAAAATCCAAATCCATATAAAATCAATATTATTGTGACCTTGGATGTTCATGGTATTTGTAAGCAGTAGAAAAGCTACCACACTACCTAGCCACAAGACACCTAATACAATACCTATTATGGAATTTTTAAAGAAATTTTGGGCTATAGGAACCGTGATTTTACTCCTTTCCACAATTAACACAAAGATTAAAGAAAGTATAATAATGGCAGCAAGCGGTTGGAATTCTAACCATAAC
>NZ_JAXHDD010000138.1:0-1175 GCF_037072025.1 Pseudogracilibacillus sp. SO30301A
AAGGAAAGATTTTCTTAACAAGCTGAGTACATAAAACAAATAAATAAATCTAATGTCTAAACTCATTTCAAGCATAACATTTGAAATGGGTTTTTCTTATTGTTTTATACAGTTAGACTGTATAGTTGAATTTTAGCAATGGATTGTTGAATAATATGGATTTTAAATAAATATTAACCTTTGATAGAAACAACGTATTATATTTTATTATCCTTGTTTGAACTAGCTCACGGATATATTATGATGCAAAAAGTAGAACAATTAAGTAATCAGAAGGTGAGAATTGCTACTGAAACGATGTACGGGGTGATTGAAATTTTAAACTGTATTTGCAAAGTAAAAGGTAATATTTTGCTCAAGGAATTTTTAAAATAGGTTCAGCTAGATACTATGAATCACTCTCTATTTAATGCAAAGCAATGGAAATAGCGCTATATACCAATAGCAATGCCATAATTACATTAAATAGCATTCTATATTGTGACAGCGCCTTTTGAAAAAAAGAACCAAATAAACTCCAGCTTGCTGAACTTATTAACCCTATAAACCCTAAAAAAAGTGAAAAAATAACATAGCTAAAATAAGAGGTATAGTAAGGTAATATAAAGGTGGATACGACTGTAATACCGTACAAAATACCTTTTGGATTTATAAATTGCACCAACACCCCTATTACGAAAAGCTTTTTGTCACTATTCTCCCTTTGTTCACTGTTATTATCTATACTTAAGAGAACTTTATAGGCTAAATATAACATATAACTAACACCTAAAATGGTTAATGGCAACTCTATTTTAGGTAAGATATTGATAAGCAAAAGGTTAAATAAACTGCATATTAATGTCAGGATAAAAAAACCTGCTGCGACTCCAAGGCTGTATTCAATAGTTTTTTTAAATCCATATTTATTTGCAAATGACATTGCCATAAAGTTGTTGAGACCTGGTGTAAAACTGCTGACTAATACAAATAAAAGAAATGATAACAAAGGCATGATTAAAGCTCCTCTTCAGTTTTGTGTGTTATAATGTACATATTGATCAATATATTTTATGCGTTATAGTATATGAAACATATGTTAAAATGTAAAGCTTAGAGGAGTGATTCTTATGGAAGAAATCCAAATGATACTGGCGAGAAATTTAAAAGCGATAAGAGAAAAAGAGAAACTCAGT
>NZ_JAXHDD010000139.1:0-1133 GCF_037072025.1 Pseudogracilibacillus sp. SO30301A
TCCCAGCGCTTTCCGTAAAGACGAACAACTTCTTCTTCAGGCAGGTCAAGGTTGGTTGACAGAAGAGCAAGCCATTTCTTGGAACGATTTCGATCTCGAACGAAAACGATGCGAGCCATTATGTCGTTTCCCTTATCGTCTAAACCGATACTAACAACAACGGACGCAAGAATCTTGGCACGTCCGCGTTTCTTTCGGAGTTTTCTATAGAGTTGATTCAAGGTATATTGCTTGCCTTCAAAAGTGTAATAAACCCTGTGCATGCTTTTGAGCATACAAATGACATGCAGCGGGTATTCGGAAACAACACGTTTGATTACCTTCGGAAAAGCGAACCAGCTGTCAAATAACAGCGTTTTTGCACATAGCTGTAGCGGACTGATGTCGTCAAGTAAATCAAACATCGTCTCGGTTGTTTTTTTCATAGCTTCCTGTCGCCGCTTGTAACCAACAGTGCGTTTGTCGATATTTGAATCCATTTCTTGAAAACGATTCTTTTGCTTGGCGGAGCTGAGCAACGAGAAGGCTAAAGGAACGAACGTATTCCCATCCGACCATCCAAGTGTCAGCATACGGAAGCCTCTCACGAAATCACCCGTTGTATGGTCGAACACAAGGGAAAGCAGTTCGACGGCCTTACTGCGGGCACGGCTGTATAAAGAATCATCAAAAATAAGGACGCGCTCACGGTCACTTGAAACCAGTGACAACAGTCTGGTCACGATTACATTCCGACTCAAAGCTGTTAGAAACCTCCGCCAATTGTACCTAGGATTATTGAGAAAGCGATGAACCGTGTCTTTTTTAGGCGCATCCTGTACGCGATCCGATTCTAGAATGCGATAAAGATTCTTGCCATGTAGGACAAATGAAAAAATAAACTGTAGTAGGAACAATGGCGAGAATCCATCTTCTTTTTTGACATTAGATTGATTAAGCAGTGTTCCGAGTTTATTATCTTTGAAAAAACGTGAAATATAAGATTGGGTCTCGTTTTTCGACTCAGTTTCTGGTAAAATAGTTTTCATAATACATCCCTCTTTCTGGTGATTGGTTGTGTTAACTATATTTTACCAGATAGGGATGTATTTTTGTATGATTTTTTAACATTTCTTTGTGAATAAACCCAATCA
>NZ_JAXHDD010000140.1:0-1031 GCF_037072025.1 Pseudogracilibacillus sp. SO30301A
GCCATAAATGCGTGATTGCAGAATACGGCTATTCAAGAGATAAGCGAAGGGATAGAGAACAAATTGTGATTGGTCTCGTGACTACAGCAGATGGATTTCCAATTAAATGCACGATTTATCCCGGAAATAAAGCAGATAAATCAACGGTTGCAGACGTTGTCGCGGACTTAAAGAATAGATATCCCATTGATGAAATTGTGTTTGTCGGTGATCGGGGAATGTTATCAGCTAAAAATATCGAAGCAATAAAAGAGCTGGAGCAAAAATATGTGATGGCTATCCCAAGAGCATGGAGTAAAAAGTATTTGAAAGCGACCTCTATTGATGAGAAAAAAATGCGAGAAATAAAAGAGAACTTATACGCCAAATTCCTTCCCGAAATAGATGGGCAACGATTTTTACTGTGTTTGAATACACAAAAAAGAGAAGATGATTATCATTATCGCCAGCAAACCATCAAAACAATTAAGGAAGAACTTGATAAATTGAACGAAAGCCTTGGGAATAATAAAAATATAAAAACACGTGATGAAGCAATGAAACGTGCGGGAGCCATTTCAAAACGAAATACAGCGGGTAAATATTTTATGGTGGAAACTATCGATAGTGATGAAAATTCTCTAGGTTTTTCTCTAAAATACAAGTTAAAATCCGACAAAATTAAGGATGATGAAAGATTGGATGGAACGTTCGTCATCCAAACGAACGAAGATAAATACGGAGACGAAAAATTAATTAAAATATACAAGAATCTCAACAAAGTGGAGAATGCCTTTCGAATTATCAAGCATGATTTAGATGTACGACCGATGTATCATTGGAAAGAAGAACGAGTAAAAGGACATGTTTATGTTTGCGTCATTGCCTATTTTCTCATGCAATCTATAGACTATATAGCTCAACAAGCCGGTTTAAATGTAACCGCACGAACGATTTTACATCAACTTCAAAGGGTTCATTTATTGGAAATTGAATTACCGGATGGAAAAAGTAAATATTCAGTGACCGCAATAGACAAAGAACTAAAAAAA